>JBILTH010000169.1:0-2813 GCA_044371635.1 Rickettsiales bacterium | reverse complement strand
AAAAAGCAAGGCAGGAATTGTAGATAAACCAAAAATAAACATACCAAGCATTGCTAATAATGGTGAATTAAAACTACTAGACAAGCTATAAGCAACATAAAGCAAGCCACAAGGAATAAAGCCTAAAATTAATCCTAAAAAATATCCTTGCCAACCAACGGGATTATTGATAATTTTTTTGCTAATTTTAGTGAAAAATTTTTGCCATAGTTTGTTAATTTTTTGATAAATTATAAGTTTAGTAAAAAAATTGTTAATTTTAATAAAATATTTGGTTAAATTTTTGTTTGAGAAGTTTTGCAAAAATAGGTAAATAAAAAAAAATAATGCCAAACACAAAAAAAGATGTCGCAATATTTGTAAAGAAAAATAATTATCTATTGTTTTGCGTGCTAAATTAAGTAGACCAGCTGTGATTGTGTAGGTGGTTATTCTACCAAAATGATAAGGTAACAAAGCATAAGATTTTATTTTTTGTAAAGATATTTCAGGATTTATTTTTGCATTGATTGTGTGATGTGTTAAAGTGGCAACAATTGGGCCACACATTGTTAGGCAATGACTAAAACTTTGAGTAATTCCTAAAAAGAGTAAAGGATAAAGCAAGATAAAATCTATCATTATTTATTAGAAAAGGTATTAAGTATAATTTGGCAATTGTTAATCTCAATAACCTCTTGACACTTTTCTTGTTGAAAACAAATTTCAATATCAACATTATTTAATTTTTTACATTCTTCTTTTGATTGTTCTTCTGTTTCAGTTTGAGTGAGGCAAGCGAGTTTTGTTGCACATTGTTGTTGATTAAAAGTTTTTTGCCATAAAATTTCTGGCTGATTGTTTTCTTTTTTATTTTGACATAAAATTAAGTTATCTATGGTAAGCCAGCTATTGTTTTTATTGTTGTAAAGTAATGCATATTGTTGTTGATTGGCAGAAAACATGCTTAATTGCTTTAGCTCGCTATTATTTGAGTTTTTAAAGAATACATCTTGTGTTTTAGTGTCAGAATAAATTTGTTGATGCAAAAATAATTTATCAGCAAATAAACAAGGAGTGGCTTTGTTTTCATTAATAGTTGAAGATAAATTTAATTGCTTAATATTGCCATTAAAAACAACAAAACTAATTTTATTGTGATTAGTGGTAGAAAAAAAATTATTTTTATCAATAATTTTAGGATAGGTTTTTTGAATAGAATTTTTATGATAAAATAGTTGAGTGGCTAAAATTTTGTTGTTAAAAATATGTAGAGTAGTGGGATGAAAATAAGGTTTAGCAAATAAAGAATCGGCAAAAAAACATTTACTAACAATTGTATTGTCGCAGTTTTGTTGATCTAGCTCTATTTCAAAAAAATAATCTGTTGCTAATGAAGTATCTTTTGCCTCAATATTAGAATCGGTTATTGATTTTAGATTTTGTAAGATAAGTTTTTTATGTGGAGTTTTTTTTTGATGACGGTTTTTATTGATTTTTTTATGGTTTAGCTTTGTTTTATGAATATTTTTTGTTTGATTTTGTTTATTAATGTTTTGAGAAAAACTAGTGCTGTAGCAAAACAAAATCAGTAAAAAAAGTAAAATATTAATGTTTTTAAAAACAGGTAAGTAAGGCATATAAAGTAGATAAATGTGGTGTTGGTATTGATTTTTCTTGAGCAAACTTGATAGCATTGCCTAATATTGCTTCAATTTCCATTGATCGGTTGTTTTTAAAATCAAGCAACATGCTAGTTTCATAGGGAATCATTTTTTCGGTATAAGAAATTTTATTAGCAATAACATTGTTTGACAAAAAACAACCATCAGCTTTAGCGAGGAGAAAAATTTCTTGCATCACATGTATAATCAGTTGGCGACAATGTTTATTTTCTAACATTTGTTTTGTATTACAAGAATTGCTTAATACTGAAATTGGATTAAAAGAAGCATTCCAGATTAGCTTTTCCCAACGATCGGTTTGAATGTGATTGCTTACTGTGGTTTTTATACCTACTTGATTAAATAAATGAGCTAAAAAATGAGTATCTGCACTAGCTTTTTGTTGATAATTTCCTATGATAAGATGACCATTATCTTGATGATGAACAGTGGTTTCGTTGAGTTTTGCTACACAGACAAAGGCAACCACACTAATTATTTGTTGTTGAAATTTTTTAGCCAAATCGCATTCGATGTTGATGCCGTTTTGTATTAAAATAATTTTAGTATGTTTTGCCAATACTGATGAAATGATGCTTGGTAAATCGATGCTTGGTAAAACTTTAGTGGCAATTAAAATGTAGTCGGGTTGTTGTTGATATTTTTCTAAATCGTTAATAATAAGTTGTGGGCGAAAACAAAAATTTTGGTTGATGCTTAAAATATTTATGCCTTTTTCTTGAACTTCGTGAAAATTTTTTCGAACTAGCAAGCAAATTTCTGCCCCAGCTTGCCAAAGCTTGGAAGAGTAAAAACAGCCAATAGCTCCTGATCCAATTACTAAAATTTTGGTCATAAAATAGCAAGATTATTAAAAATAACAAAACAAAAACAACAAATATAAATTAAGCCAGATAAAACAGCAGAAAAAAATATTATTTCATATAAAACAGAAAAGTTGTTTTGATGTTGAATATTAACGAAAAAAAGAAAAAAAATCAAGAGCCAAATAGCCATAACTCCAATAAAAAAGTTTTTCTGCCAAAAAGCAAATAACATTAAATAACAGCTAAATAATAGCAAAAAAGGGAGTAGAAAATTAAAAATAGCATTTTGTAGATTTTTATTATTGGGCATTAGATTTTTTCTATTTCGGTTTTCTTGTTTTGA
>JBILTH010000194.1:0-2826 GCA_044371635.1 Rickettsiales bacterium | reverse complement strand
GTTTTCAGTGTAATATCAACTACTAAATTTGCAGTAGAAAATTTAACAAATTTGACAACATTATCATTGGAAAACGTATCTTATATTACTAATTCACTCACTGCATTAGGTCCCATTAATACCATTAATATTTCAAATTATGGAAAAAATTATTCTAAATTGCCAGAAGTAGTCGGAATAAATTCTCAATTTGGCACTGGGGCGCTTATTCAATTAAATTCGTCTGAGGTAGGAAAGCTTACAAAGTTTACATATGATTCGGTTGGCAATGAACTAATTGGTAATAAAAATACTAAGTATCAGTTAAAAATTCCAAACAGTGCCAAACTTATTAATAATTTTGAATTGGACTCTATTGAAGTTTTAGGCGGTGGCAATAATTATAATTCTTTACTGGATAAAATAACTGTAAATGGTGTAGTAGATTTAAACTATGAGTTTGAGATAATAGCTGATTCTGGAATTATTAGAGAAGTCAATGTTTTAAAAAGTAAGTATAACTTAAATTCATTTCCTACAATTGGTGTTCAAAGCCAGTTTGGTTCTGGAGCAACTTTTAATTCAAAATTAAAAAGAAAACAGCTCAAGCAGGGTGATATTTTAACATTTGGAACTCCTACATCTAATGTTAAAGCCGAAGTTGTAAAGTTTGATTCTCAATCATCTACATTAGAGTACTATGTGATATCTGGAACTATCTCAAATGGGGATGCAATTTATGACCCACTTGGAGTGTTATATGGAAATATTCAAAGTATTAGTAATGCTTCAGTTTATTGCAAAAGATCTCCTTATATTAAATACACACCAAAGTTTTTAGATAATCTTGGTTTTGTTAGCGATTCAAGTCAAAAAATTATTGATAGTGATTATACTCAAGATTGGTCATATACAATAACATCAAATAGAAATACTTCCGAATGGAAAAATCAAGTACTTGATAATACTCATGTATCTGGATTTAAGGTATTTGGAAAACATAGAATTGAAAACAAACGAGAATTTTTTGAGACAAAAGAAGAAGTATTTAATAGTTCAGTTATTTTTAAGTCTACATTAACTAATTTAATTGATTTAAATGTAAATTTACCGAAGTCCAATTTATTAAAAATTGCAGTATTTGATGCATCATCATTTTTAGTATCTGATATTGTTTATGGCAGTTTTAGTAAATCATTTGGTATTATTACAGCAATTAATGAAAATTATATCACGATTAATGTAATTAGTGATGTAGAGTTTGAAATGGGGGAGTACATATTTAAAGTACCCTTAGAATTTATTAATCAAAATGCCAGTGAAACTAATTATGGTATTTCTTTTTGCAATGGTGTATATCAACTCCCATATGAATCATATTATTTAACTGAGTCAGATTATATTCCAAGGTTTACAGTATCTTCCAGTGATAATATTATATTACAAAGGATTCAAAGTCCGTTTCAAATTTTAACAACTACTTTATTTTCAAATCAAGTAACATTAACTGCAAATTCAAGTCCAGTAGTTCCATCGTCTAAAGAACAACTTATAATTTCAATTAATGGTGTTGTACAAGCACAAACAGCGTTTACTCTCAGTGGAAATATTTTAACGTTTAATTCAGTTACATTATCAGAAGCCGATAATCTTAATGTTTTATACCATCCAAATTTAAAAGCTTTAACATTTACAGGTGCTGGTGCTAATTATACTATAAATTACACTCCATCAACAACATGTAATTTGATAATATTTGCCAATGGAGTTTATCAAACTCATTTATCTCCGTTAGCCAATTATTCTTTAAGCGGAAATCAGTTAATCTTTAGCAATTTAATTAGTAATCCTTCTGTAGATTTAGTAGGATGGTATATTGATGAAAATGTAACTTGTTCAATTGTAGATATAGGAGATATTAATACCCGCAAAATTATTGATGTAAAGCCGGTAAATTTACAAAAATTAACAGAATACCTCGAAGCCAATTCAAGTAAATCTCCAAAATCAACATATGAAATATCAAAAAATTTACTTGATGGTACGGTATATACTGAAAATTCAGATACTGTATATGGCATAGATACTAAATTTATGTATTCTAGCCCTGAATATTCAACTAGTTATGTTGAAGTTTTGAATCCTATTATATTTAATGGGTCTTCAAAAACATTTAATTTAACATATAGAAATGGCCTTTCATACACTCCAGTTAATGGAGAAATTAATTTAATAGTTAATATTGATAATAATGTTTTAGATCATGATCAATATTCAGTTACTGGTTCGTCTATTACTTTTGTACAAACGTACACATCATCAAATAAATGTACTATTATTGATTTTAACAGCAAATATCTTGCAAATAATTTAACTTCTAAAGGGGCTAATCTTGATAGATTAAATGTAGTTCAAAATTCTTCTAGAAAAACTTTTAATTTGTCTGATAAAGGAGTTCCACAATATACAAATAATACTGGTGATATATTTGCAATAAAAAATAATTCGTTATTAAGACCAGACTCACAAACTCATTCCGTATCTCAAAATAAAATAACATTTCAAACTGCGCCTGCAAATTCAGATAATTATGATATTTTACGTTTTAATAGACAATTATCTCCAGCAAATACTAAAAATGTATTATTAGACACTTTACAATTTTTTGACGGAATAAGAACTACTTGGCCAATTTCAATAGACGGAATTTTATTTACTCCAATCTCAGTATATCATTTATTTGTTGTTAGAAACGGAGTATATCAAAAACCGGGAATTGATTATACAGTTTCTGGAACAAACATTACATTCTCAGAGGCTCCCATTCTAACTGAAGATATCTATGCA
>JBILTH010000167.1:0-2832 GCA_044371635.1 Rickettsiales bacterium | reverse complement strand
CTTCCAATTGTCGTCTATAATATTTTGAATTTCTATTGATATCTTGGAAGCTATATTTGCTATGTTTTTATTATCTGAATCGTGCTCTAAAAGATACGGTTTTATTACTCCAAAATAACTACAAGCTTCGTCATTATCTTTGATATTATCTAAAACATCATCATGCTTTTTAAACTTTACTTTATCTCTAATGTTACAGACCGTTTTTAGATAATCTAGATCAGAGATTCGGAGTTGTCTAAAATCATCAATGACTTGTTGTATTAATTTAGAGAATTTTTCATAGAAATATGGATCTTCCTCCATTTTTTCATTAATAAACCTTTTGGTCGCATGAGATATTGTATCGGCTCTTGATACTGTTGATTGTTTTGAGTGTATTCCTTGCCCTTTTTTAACTAGGTTAAAACTTTCATCATCAAAAATATTAACTGGCTCATTAAAAATTGTTACCTCACTTGCAACAATATGAGTATCAAGTAATTTTTTAATTTTTGGTTCATAATCTTTTTTATAATCTATCCCTTCAGCATAGCGTAGTTTTACTGATGATTTTAGATTTTGAAATTTCTTAAGATCATTTTTATAAAGTTTTAATTTAGCATCATCTATATTCATGATAAATTTATCAGATGACAATGCTATTCCTAGATTTTTACTGTAAGAGGTTAGTTTTTCATAGAAATCCTCTCTTTTCTCGATACATTCGAGCAAAACCTCAAACTCTTCTATGTCTGACTTATTTTTTATCTCCTTAAAAATATCCCAAAGTTCTGAATATCTTTGCGATAATTTGTCTATTTCTTCATCAATTGAAATAAGAGTTCCCGCCAAGTCTTCTTCATCAAAACCCTCAAAAGCATCGTACATTTCAAGAGCTTTATCGAGGTTTCCCAAAACGCTTGCATAATCAACAATATAGCCAAAATCTTTATTATCATGAAGTCTATTTACACGTGCAATTGCTTGCAAAAGAGTGTGTTCTTTTAGAGATCTGCACAAATATAAAACTGTATTTTTTGGTGCATCAAAACCAGTTAACAACTTATCAACTACAATCAATATTTCTGGATCGTTACTATTTTTAAATCCGCCTATAATCTGTTTTAAATATTCTTCCTCAGAGCCAAACTTATCCATCATTTTTTTCCAAAATTTTTGCACTTCATCTTTTGGCTCTTCATCTACCTCATCATGACCTTCTCTTGTGTCGGGAGCGGAAATAATAACCTCAGAAGAAACATTGCCGATTTCTTTTAAATATTGTTGATATTTTATGGCGACAGCTTTATTTGTAGCAACTAATTGAGCCTTAAAGCCAGTTCCTGCCCAGTTTTCTTGAAAATGACAACTAATATCAAAAGCTCTCATGTAAATAACCTGATCAGCCTTATTTAACATCTCAGTTCTAGCATATTTTCTTTTTAAATCAGCTTTTTGCTCAGAAGTTAAATTGACTGTATGCCTTTCAAACCAAAGATCGACAGCATCCTTATTTTGTTGAATTTCTACATGTCTTCCTTCATAAAGTAGAGGTAAAACAGACTTATCTTTAACCGCTTGTTTAATGGAATAATGAGGGTCTATAAGCCCACCAAATTTAGAAAAGTTATTTTTCTCCTTCTTTAAAAGGGGAGTTCCGGTAAATCCTATATAACAAGAATTGGGAAGCATTTGACGCATTCTTGCAGAAAATGAACCAAAATTAGTTCTATGACTTTCGTCAACTAAAACAAAAACATTATTTGATGCATCAATAAATTTTTCAGCCGAGAAAGCTTTATCAAATTTATGAATTAAAGTTGTAATAACCTGTTTTTTGTTTTTAAGATGCTCTATTAATTTTTTCCCAGATGTTGCTCGAACTTTTTCCATGCCACAATTTAAAAAAGTGTTACCCAATTGTTCATCTAAATCATTTCGATCGGTTACCAAAATTAACCTCGGACTCTTAATTGATTTTGAAAGACAAATGGCTCGTGCTAACATAACCATGGTCAATGATTTACCAGAACCTTGGGTATGCCAAATAACCCCGCCACTTCTATTATTGTTTTCATCTGTTCTAGTAATTCTTCTAAGTGTGCTTTTTACAACAAAAAATTGTTGGTATCTGGCAATTTTTTTAATTCCAGCATCGTAAACTATAAAATTATATATTATTAGTAACAATCTTTCTGGTCGCAATAAACTATAAATTGTTTTATCTTGGTTGGTTATAAGTCTTGAAGATTTTTCAATTTCATCAAAATATTTTCTTAAATTTTCAAATTCCCCTGAAAATAATTTATTTTTTTGATTTTCTTCCAGGGTATTATTAACAATTTTTGCAACATCTTCCTCTTTATCTTCTAACTCATTCCAGACTCCCCAAAACTTACTTTCTGCTCCAGTGGTTCCATATTTTGAGTCATTCTTATTTATAGCAAGTAAAGCCTGGGTATATGTAAATAATTTAGGGCAATATTCACTTCCTTGATTTCTAATATTTTGAGAAATCGCTTCCTCAACTTCTATTTTAGGAGACTTACATTCAATAACAACCAAGGGTATCCCATTTACAAACAATACGATGTCGGGTCTTATTTTTTCTGATCCAAATGCTCTTTCAATTTCAAATTCGTAAGTAACATGAAAATCATTGTTTTCTATATTTTCAAAATCAATATATTTTAATTGTGGACTAAGGCGAGAATCTTCAATTACCTGTTCAAAAGATTCTCCAAGAGTAAGAAGATCATAAATTATCTCGCTAGTTTTAAGTAAGCCTTCAAATTTAATATTTTTAATTTTTTGAGTAGCCTCTTGAATATTGCTCTCCGAAAATAAAAA
>JBILTH010000166.1:0-2843 GCA_044371635.1 Rickettsiales bacterium | reverse complement strand
ACACATTTTCTGGTTTTATTTTATAAAAACTAGCAGTTGCTAAAACCGATTCTCCCGATAAATTCATATAAGTTTGAGGCTTTATTGCAATAATTTTATGTGATAAAATGTTTCCACTAAAAAAATCTGCTTTGAATTTTATATTATTAGATTGTAAATTATAATGTTGAATAATTTTATCTAGCACTAAAAAGCCGTAATTATGCCTAGTACATAAGTATTTACTGCCTACATTACCTAAACCAATCAATAAAAACATAAACTAATATTTTATAAAATATGAAAAAAATTATCGCAAAAAAATTATATTGTCAATTGTTATTGTCTAGTTTTTTATTACTTTTTGCTTGTATGAATAAATCTGCTTTTATTGTTGGCAATAATCGTTATTTAGCAAAAATCGAAGAGCAAGATCATAAATCTTGCCTTGATTTAAAAGTAAGATTTAATAGTAATACCAATTTAGAAAATCAACAATATTGGCAGTGTCGCTTATCTTTTGCAAAATACAGATTATTAAATAATCCTTCTGATCAAAAACAGCAAAAACACAATGAAAAAATAGTTTATCTCATCAATAAGATTAGCGATAAATTAGCAGATAAACAACCAAGCTTACTAGAAAGAGAGGTAGAAAAACTCGATGAAAAACATCATCAACAATGTCAAAATATGGGATATGAAAGCGAAACAGAAGATAAGAATAAAATTGATATCTATTTACAATGTCGTAGCTCGTTAATTGATAATTATCTTAGCGAACCACCTTATGATAATTATGATTATTTACCTTATCAATATAAAAATTACGATATAAGCTATGTTATTAACAAAAGAATAAAAATTGCCAGCCAAAAAAAAGAAAAAATCGTGCAAGATTATCCTAAATGCACATCTTATGCTTTATACAGTCAAGAATTAAAAAAATGTATAGAAAATCAACAAAAAGCCAGATTTTGCTATCAACAAAATTTACGCAACTCTATTTTAAAAGAAAGAGATGCTAAATTAATTTGTCAACAACAAGCAAATATTAGGTTTGATGACAATTTATTGATACAAGAAAAAATTATCGATCGCATCAAAGAGCGCAATTATAAATCAGATTTAACCTATAATTTTAATTTCGAATCAATGGGTTTAAATGAGCTAGATTTCATCAGTAAACAAGAAAAAAAGAAAATCGAACTAGAGCAAGAAAAAGAGCAAGAAGAAGAAAATAATTTTAATAGCACAACCGCTTTATATAATCGCTATGAACTTTCGCAGATTAGAAAAAAATATGTTTTATCTTGTTATAAATTTGTTGATAATAATTTATTGCAAGATAAAAATAATCTTGATAAAAAATGTTTAGAATTAGAAAATACTATTTTTTAGCTTATCTTTAAAATCATAATTAAAAAAATTAATGGCACATAGCTTAGAAACCCCTTCAACAGAACCAGCAACTAAATATCTCGATTGGCCAATAGAACTTATTAATCTTGCAAAAAAACAAGAGGCTTTAAATGGCATTAGTCAACAAACAGAAGCTTTAATTGAAGAATTGTTTTTTCATATTTATCGTTTCGATGAACAAGAAATAACCAATGGAACCATTCTTCCTTTACAACCAGAACAATTGGCAGAAGGCTATAATTTACATCATTCTGATTTACGATATTTTAATATTTTAATTAAAATTCTTAACAATCTTTTTTACTTTTCACGCAATGGTGCCATAAGAAATCTCGAAATGATTTCTCTACCCGAAAATATGTTATTAGTGGCCAAAATTGCCACTGGCAGTGCTGATAGTGATTTATTTACTAATTTAATTGCAATAGTTAATGAGGTTAATCGCTATTCAGTGATGCAACCAAAACTATCAATTACCCATCATCAAATTGCAAAATTTATTCAAGATGATTAAAATATCTAATATTCAGTTACAAGGAAAAGTTTTATTAGCCCCAATGTCAGGTGTTACCGATTTACCATTTCGTAAATTAGTAAAAAGTTTTGGTGCTTCTTTAGTGGTATCCGAAATGATAGCTTCAAAAGCAATGATTTTACAAACTAAAGAGTCTTTAAAAAAATGTCAAAAAGAAGATAATCAATTTCCAATGTCAGTGCAACTTGCAGGTTGCGATCCCGAAATTATGGCAGAAGCTGCAAAACTTAATCAAGATTTAGGTGCTGATATTATTGATATAAATTTTGGTTGCCCAGTAAAAAAAGTGGTAAACAGTTTTGCTGGTAGTGCCTTAATGAAAGATGAAGAATTAGCAACAAAAATTATGAAGGCAGTTGTTAAGGCGGTTTCTATTCCAGTGACCATGAAAATGCGACTAGGCTGGAATAAGGAAAATCTCAATGCCCCATCTTTAGCAAAAAAAGCCGAAGATGTTGGGGTGCAAATGCTTACTATACACGGCAGAACTAGATGCCAAATGTATAATGGTTTTGCCGATTGGCAAGCAATTAATTTTATCAAGCAGGCGGTAAAAATACCAGTTATTGCCAATGGCGACATTAAAAATATTGAAAATGCTAAACAGGCTCTTTTACTTTCTGGTGCTGATGGAGTGATGATTGGCCGAGGATGTTACGGAAAACCTTGGCTCATTAACCAAATAAATCAAGCCTTGCATAACCTAGAAATATCACCTACTCCTAGCATTGACAAGCAAAAACACATGATTCTACAACATTTACAAGATATGATGCAATATTACGGCACAGAAACTGGCTTGGCTTTAGCAAAAAAACATCTTGGTTGGTATAGCTCTGGACTTAAAGATTCGGCAGAATTTAGAGCCAACACCAATCAAGTAGATACTAGTAAAAAAGATGCAAAA
>JBILTH010000198.1:0-2850 GCA_044371635.1 Rickettsiales bacterium | reverse complement strand
CCATTTCATACCTTTAACACCGGCATGCTCTATTGAATCGTCGTTTTCAATATGAAAAGCTAAACGTTCTAAAAAGTATTGATAGTCTTCTGTTTTTAAAGTCATTGTTTAAACTCAACTTTCGTATTCTTTTAAAGCTGTTAAACGCCACTCGTACTCTTTAATTTGATCTTCATACGCTTTTAGTAAAAACGAAGTTGTGGGCGGATCAAATAACATTCTAACTTTCAAATAAACATAGCTTTTTACCATACTAAGTAACGGAACCGATAAGCCTAATGCCGCCCAGTTAGTTGTGTTATCAGAAATTGCAAAACCGTTGTCCGGTAAAATTCCGATTTGCGTTAAGTTTGAAAAAGTTATGTTTATGTTAGTGAGTACATCTAAATCAAATGCAGTATAACTAGCATCTAATCCCAACATTTTTTTTGTACTTTTCAAAATGCTTTGTTCCACGAAGTACTCCTTTTATTGTTAGGACTTTGATACTAGTCCAGGGTAAATAGCCGCTAAGCGACAGTAGCCGTTTACATTTACCTGATTTTGTATGATTCGGCAAACATTTTCGCCTTCATAAAAATAACAGTTTCCGCAAACAACTCCAATTTTTAAATTGTCATTTTTTTCGGGCGGAACATAACCAACCCAAATTCCGTTGTTGTCATTATCTGATAACTTACCGTACTTTTCAGCAATATAGTCTAATGTATTAGCAAACTCTTGCTCTGCCGGAGCAAGTTTTAATTTGTTGAGCTCTTCTCGATAGTTTTGAAAGAAGCTAGAAAAATCTTTTACCATAGTTTTGTATCCTTCGGCCTTCGTTCGTTAAAACGGATTCTTAATAAACTTTCGTCGCCATAATGTATTGCATTATGCGTTCTTTCGGTAACACAAATTAAAAATTCTGGGTCAAAAATCCATGATTCGCCGTGAATAATATCTTCCGATGTCATAGGATTCATATGATGGACAATCAACCCAGAATTTATCTCGTGCCCTGGTATTCCAAGATCGCATGAAGCGTCTCTAATTATTACAGCTCGCCTAGCTCTTTTCCAATCACTAGACTGATAAAAGTTTTGATTTAAATATCGGTCAAAACCAAAAGTTTCTCTACCGACTTCGCCATTTAATCTTAAATAGTTGTATCGATCTTCAAAAGTATCTAATGAATTTAAATCAGAATATGTTCTAATCATCAAAATCAAACTCTTCATCATCAACGCTTTGCCCGGAATAATTTCGCATAGCATTGAGTGCGGCTTCGTACAATTCTTCGATTCTTTTACCCGAAGCCATCGACTCAACTCGAGCTTTAAGCACTGCGTTTTCAGCTTCTAATCTTTCTTGTTCCAACTTTTCGCGCGTAGAACCAAGTTTTAGATAGTGCGTAATCACCTGCGACGAGGCAGTTCCATCTTGAAGTTGCCGTTCTGCTAAATCTATAGCTGAGGAAATCAATTGGTTTTCTCTAGCTTCAGGAGTTGTCGCAGGACGACGCTTTCTTTTACTAGTAGCCACTTAATCTCCTTTCTAAATTATATATTGTTAGATTTTGCCGGCTCTTGACCTGAGTTTTGCGCAATATATGCTTCTAGCATTGCAACTTTTTGGGCATATTCAGCAACTTGCCGTATGAGAGACTCAATGACTTTGTTTGCGTCTAACTGTTGTTCGTTCACTTATTCTCCAATATGTTAACTCTACTGTTTAAAACTTGGACACTTGCCACAAGATCGGCAATCATAGCATCATGATTCCAATAAATTGGTGTGGCTTCATCTAATGGTAAAACTCCGTCAATAGCATCTTGTGTTTTCATTATTTGATCTTCATCGACCCATCCCCATTGACCGTACCAATGATCAACTTCTGCAACTTCTTGCGCGATAAAACCTCGTTTAATATCTAAAGGCGTTAGTTCGCTTGCGTTTATGACGTATTCGGGTTTCATTGTGAACTCTACTGGTCTCAAGGCGCAAATACGTGTTAGTGCTCGACTGGTGTCAATGGATACTATGTTTTCTTTAAGTTCTCTGCGCGATGATATATACTGTAAAAATCCAAAGTTATTAACAACATATGATCCACCACCTGCTGACATAGCGCTAAACCAAGCGGTTCCGCCGACAACGTTTAGGTTTGCATTATTGGTTGTTCCTCCGACGTTTAAACCGGATTCGGCGATAAAACGCTTATTATAAACGCGTACCCAAGTTGTGTCGTTCATCCATATTCCGCCGCCATAAGTTTCATTATACCAGCCAGATTGTCCAGTACTACGCCACCAGTTATTACAAAACGCTAACCCATCAATTGTTACACTATATAAAGCGTAAGACGTATTATATCCGGCAACTAGTGTGTCTTGACCGTTTGCACCGATTCTAACAGAAGTTGCGGTTGAGTATGATCTAAGATATATTCCTCCAGTTGTTGAACCATGGCCTAATAATAAATATCCTCGATTGGAGTCTACCGAAGCCCAGTTTGAATCTGTGGGCCATCCACGTAAAGAAATAGCTGGCGAGTTTGTATCATCGCCAATTATTATTTGTCCGCTAATAGTTCCGCTAGATGTTAAACTAGTTAAAGTTCCAACACTAGTGATGCTTGAAAGATTTCCGGTTGTAATTACTGTGCCAGAAGCATTAGGAAGAGTTAGCGTTCTATTTGCAGATAAAGTTGTTGGTGTTAATGTAACTCGCCAAGATCCAGTTCCACCATTTCGTCCAATAATATTAACCCCATCTTGCGTTGACGCAGAGACCCAAGTTTGAATACCATTGGTGTTTTGAAACTGATTTAATCCTGTAAAAAGATTGTTTGCGGCTAAAGATACAGCTGTGA
>JBILTH010000188.1:0-2851 GCA_044371635.1 Rickettsiales bacterium | reverse complement strand
ACGATACCAGACTATGCAAAAGAAAATAATATGTCTTATAATGGTGTAAAGAAATGCAGAAAAATAGTACCTTTGTTTAATATTAATTTTGTAATTGGTAATCAATGAAAAATAATATCTTATTTCTAATTTTAGGCGGTGTAATCGTGTTTATATTAATGCGGTCATGCGACAAAGAAACAATTACTATTCCTGCTAAACACGGCACGTTAAAAGTTACCGATACGGTTACAATTACAAAAATCGTAAATAAACCCGTTTTAAAGACACTTTATAAAGATTTAATAAAAGAGGTTGAAAAAGAAAAGATAATGTATCAGACGTTAAATGTGTATCAAAAAGATAGCGTATGTAGTGAGATGTTTGAACTGAAAGAATATAAAACACGATTATCAAATAAAGATTTGACCGCTGATATTTCAGTGATCCATCAAGGTAAAATTAGAGATGTAAAATTAGATTATCTTATTCCTGAAGTGGAAGTTGAAAAGCCTAAACAAAAAAACTTTAGTTTGTCTGGTGGTTTAGGTGCGGATTTTAACGCTCAAATGCCAGTTTTAAAGGTCGGATTTGGCTATAAAAACTATAAATTTGACTATCTAAAAATAAATAATCAAAATTTTGGTGTTATTTCGTACGAGATTAGATTTTAATTATTATCTTTGCCATGTTTTCATATTAATATTTAAGGTTATTAATTGCCCTCTGCGCCCATCGTAGAGGGTTTTTTGTTAAAAAAAAGTTAAAATCTATGCCAATAAAAGCAAATTGTTTATTTTTGTACCATAATATTAAATATTAATCTTAAATATAGAAAACAATGTCAAAAGAACTATTTAATCAAATGCGAGAACTAGAAGCGTTTGAATTGTCAGCAACCAAAAAGAGCTGCATTGAACAAGGTCAGCAATTTATTAAAACTGCTTTAAATAGCGGTTTAGTAAGTAAAGAGGAGTTATTAGCGAAAGCCTTGAGGTATGAAACATTTATTAATGAAGTTACAACTATTTTAAAAAATGAGTTTACGCAAAAAGATGCTTTTTTTGGAATAGCCATAACACCAATAAATGGGCGTGCAATGGTGCAATTTTCAGAAGATGAGAAATGGCAACAATTAAACAACCAACTCAAACAACGCGAGGAACTTTTAAAAGTTGCTTTAAAATCTGATGAGCCTATTTACGATAGTGAGGGGTGTGAAGTGCCGAAAGTAAGCGTAAAATATTCAAAGGATAGTTTGCAAGTTAAATTTTAATTTTGTATATTTGATAACCGTAAGGGTGGGGCGGTTAAGACCCATCCATAAAAACTAAATAAATATGTTTAACAACAGAAACGAGGCTTTAGGCTTCACAGACAAACCGAACAATCCAACTGAAAAATATTTTCGTTGGAAGTCAAATGAAAAAACCTTTTCGTACTATGACAAAGACAAAGGCGAAAACGTTTTAATTAAATTACCTTTTAAATTTTTGGTATTAGCAGAACTACACACCGTTAAAGGGTGGAGCGATGCGTTAACTGGCAGTATTATTGCAAATGAGGTGCAATATATAGGTAAAGAACCTATTAATGCGTATTGTTATCACAAAGACGCTAAAGGAGAAAAGAAACGTACTTTAATCGCTTCTGGGATTTACAAAGAAATTAAAGATGCTTTAGTTTCTGCTGGTGCGAGATACCATAAAAGTATCTATATCATGCTCGAAGATGGTACGGTTTGTAACCTACAATTAAAAGGTGCTGGCGTTCAAAAGTGGGGCGATTTTTCAAACAGGAATAAAAAGCGTTTAATGGATGAATGGGTTTTAGTTGATGGTTTTGAAGATGGCAAAAAAGGAGCGGTTAAATTTACGACACCTTTGTTTAAATTAGATAAATCTTTAAGCGAGGATCAAAACGCTTTAGTTAATGAAGCTTTTGAAGAGTTAAAGGTATATCTTAATTTTTATCTAAAGACAAAAGATGTAGCTGAAATTGAAAATGATGTGGCTGAGGTTGAAAATGATGTGGCTGATGATGATTTGGCTTTTTAATAAGTTTTATTTATAGACCCGCTTTAAAAGGCGGGTTTTTTTATGTTTAATCCTAAAGATAAATGACCGTTTTTATTTAAAAGTACGATAAAAAGGTTTTTCTCTATACCCCCTTTAGAGATAAAAATATTTTATTATAGGGGTGGGGGGTTAAAATTAAAAAATTATCGTACTATCGTTGTTTTTATATTTAATTTATTAAAAACCAATGTTTTAAAAAGTACGATAAAGTACGATAAAAAAAAATTAATTTTTTTATTGTTTATTAAAAATATATTATTATATTTGTGCCGTAGAACCGTTACCTACATGGAAGATATAAGGTGTAAACCTATAAAAACCCTGACAGAGTGAGTAACGGCACCGAGTTGGGGTTTTTTATTTTTTATAATTATGAATATAACAGTTTTTAAAAATTTATTTAAATCAAAGGATGTACCATATCATGTGCCTTTGGATAAAGTTGTAAAAAGAATACAACAGGGAACGTCAAAAGAAATAGTTGACAAAATTAGGAATTCAGATAATGAGGATGAAAAAACTGAATTAAAAAACAGTTTACCATGTATCTTATTTAATGGAATTTTTAAAGAACGAAACTCAAATAGCTTAATAAACCATTCTGGTTTAATGGTGGTTGATTTTGATAAATATCCAAATGAGGAAACTATGTTTAATCAATTGGAAGTTTTAAAACAAAACAAACATTTTATTTTATTATTTATTAGTCCTTCAGGAAATGGAATAAAAGGGGTTTTAAAAGTTAAAAACAATTTAGACAAAATTAGTCATCCAAAAGTTTTTAAACAATTTAA
>JBILTH010000165.1:0-2853 GCA_044371635.1 Rickettsiales bacterium | reverse complement strand
GTCGTTTGCGACTAGCACGACTTAATATGACATGTCGTTTGCGACTAGCACGACTTAATATGACATGTCGTTTGCGACTAGCACGACTTAATATGACATGTCGTTTGCGACTAGCACGACTTAATATGACATGTCGTTTGCGACTAGCACGACTTAATATGACATGTCGTTTGCGACTAGCACGACTTAATATTACATGTCGTTTGCGACTTAAAATAAAGACCGCAAGAAAAATAGAGTTTAGCGATTGTAGGTAGTAAAAAAAACCGCACCAAAGAGTATTTAAAAAAAAGATTGACAAAATTTAATCTAATTAACTGATGAACAATTTATTTTGCCTATAAATTTATCAAGAAAGTGAGTTTAAATTTGAAAAAACAAAATTTATTTAAAATTTTGCTAAAAAATAATTAAGAGTAGATATTTTTTGAAATTGTGTAATGCCGATTATAATTTATACCAAAGCATTTCTAGAGCATTTTTGATCGCTAACAATCTTATCTCGTTTCTATTGCCAATAAAATTAAATTCGTTCACAATTAAATTAATGTCTGTAATGTTGCTAGCCAAAGCAATATAAACCAAACCGCTAGATTTAGAAGAATTATTTATAGGAATATTGTTTAATTTAAACATTGAATCATCACCTGCAATGCCAGTTATGGCAAGGCTAAAATTAGATTTAGTGATTTTTAGAGTATTTTCTGCCATTTGTTTTGCTACTTCATAGCTTACAGCACCTTTCTTTTGCAGAGTTTCATTGTTAACTTGCAAAATTTGTTGTTTAAAATTATTACCATAACTTACAAAACCAATTTCAAAAACTAAAGAAGATCCGGCAATTTCCGTAAGAAGAGCAGAAAGTAAACCTCCAGTGCAAGATTCAGCAACACTAATTTTATATTTATTTTTATGGCAAAAATCGAGAATTTGCCAAGCCAGTTTTAAATATGGTTGTGGAAAAAGAGAAGAACTCATGTTTTATGAAAAAACAATACCAATTTCTCCTTCTTCTAGGTTGTGTAAAAATATTTCTTTTGCATATTTTTTGCTTGCACTTTCAACGATAGTAAAACTTTTTGCCAGCACTTGGCTAGTAATGTGTTGTTGAAAATTTGTTGCCACTTCTAGTAAATGCTTGTTGTTGCTTATAATAGTTAAATTTACATAATCGGTAATAGCAAAATTAGCCTCTTTGCGATTTTGTTGAATGCACCTGACAATGTCTCGAGCAATTCCCTCGTTAATTAATGATGAATTAAGTTCTATGTTTATTTTTATTAGATAATCATTGCTAGCAAGAGCCATAATATCGTAGTTTTTTTGATTGTATGGTTTGGCTATTAACTTTAACTCGAATTCATCAGGATTAAGCACAACACCAGCAATTTCGATGTTTTCTGCTTTTTTTTGCCATTGTTTATTTTTTGCGGCGATAGTGATGTCTTTTACTTTATTTGTATATTTAATGCCAATTTTTTTAAAATTAATTTGTAATAATAATTCTGCTATTTCGTTGATGTTGTTGCTTAAAATTATTTGTTTTATATTTAATTCGTCGGTAATCATGTGGCTAAAATCGTGAAGCCAATTAGTGTTATTACCAATAATTTCGATGCTAAACAAAGGCAATCTTACTCTTAAATTATGCTTTTCTCTTAAAGACAAACCAGCGGAACATATTTTTTGCACAATATCGAATTGTTCAATTAATTGTTGATTATCAGCTAAAAAATCTAGTTTAGGAAAAGTTTGCAAATGCACAGAAAGATTACGATCTATCATATTAATTCTCCAATATAAAATACTTGTTCTTGATTTTTTGTTAACAAAGAAGATATTTCTTGAGCATCGTTTTTATCGACTACTAAAACCATACCAATGCCACAATTGAAAGTTCGCAACATTTCTTGTTGATTGATATTTCCTAATTTTTGTAAAATTGTGAAAATTTCTGGTTGTTGCCAAGAATTATAATTGATTTTTGGACTAGTATTTGTTGATAAAACTCTAAGTAAATTTTCAATCAACCCTCCCCCTGTAATATGTGCCAAGGCTTTTATTTTTCCTGTTTTTATTGCTAACAGACAAGATTTAACATAAATTTTTGTTGGTGTGAGTAAAATTTCGGCAAAGGTTTGTTTATTATAGGCTATGTTGTGAAAATTTAATTGATTTTGAGTTAAAATATATCTTGCCAAAGAATAGCCATTAGAATGTAAGCCACTAGAAGCGAGACCCAACAAAACATCTCCAGGTTTGGTACCCTTTGGCAAAATATCATTTCTTTCAACTGCACCCACAGCGAAACCAGCTAAATCGTAGTCTTGATTATGATACATACTAGGCATCTCGGCAGTTTCACCACCAATTAAAGCACAATTTGCCTGTTTGCAACCTTCGGCAATTCCGGCAATAACTTTGGTTGCAGTTGCGATGTTTAATTTGCCACAAGCGAAATAATCGAGAAAAAATAAAGGTTCTGCCCCTTGCACAATTAAATCGTTCACCGACATAGCTACTAAATCTATGCCAATTGTGCTATGAAAATTAGTTTCGATAGCGATTTTAAGTTTAGTACCAACTCCATCAGTAGAAGAAACTAAAACAGGATCTTTAAAATTACATTTTGCCAAATCAAATAAAGCTCCAAAACCGCCTAAATTTGGGCTAGAACCAATGCGAGCGGTTGCCTTGGCGAAAGGTTTGATTTTTTCTATTAAATGATTACCTGCATCAATATCGACTCCAGCTTGTTTATAATTTAAAGACATAAAATGAAAGATAATTTAAAAAATAAAAAATGATATTTAAAATTATAGATTGTAAAATTAAAAAAGTATAGCATAATAA
>JBILTH010000164.1:0-2854 GCA_044371635.1 Rickettsiales bacterium | reverse complement strand
AACTACCAAAAAATTAAAACAAATTTGGGATGCAACAGTGTCATAATGTGAAATGTTTTGCTATTTTAATTTCTTCTTCGTTGAGTTGGTAGAGGGCATAAACCATTTGATAAATTTTTTTACTAGTTTGAGCTATGTTGTTTTTAATGTTTATTGCAGTTTTTATGTTGGTTTTATAAGAATATTACAGAAAATATTAAAATACTTATTCATCGGGGGCATATTGTAAAGCCCAATCACTTTGCTCTACTGCAGCTAAAACAACTTATTTATTATGTGCTAAACTTGGATTCTCTTCGAATAATCGATGAATTAATTTAATTATTTCATAATTTCTCTTACTTATAGTTTTTTTAAAGTTTTTGTCTCAAAAATATTTTGCTATATTTGCGATTATGAATGAAATTTGGTATAGTAGTATTGACAATAATGCAGAACAAAAAGAGGCATAAAATATAGCAATTTTTGCATTTTCTAATAATTGTGGGTTGCCAGCAAAAGCCAAATCGGCAATAAAAATGCTCATGGTAAAGCCAATGCCAGTAATAATTGCCACAATATAAAAAACAAACCAACTCACTTCTGTTAATTGATGATTTGAGTCATAATATTTTGGCAAAGAAGATATTTTTAATTTTATTGCCACAAAACAAAATAACATCACTCCTAATTGCTTGCCTAAAAATAAGCCAAAAAAAATTCCTGAAAATAAATTATCATTAAATAATGACAGAGAAAAATTAGGAAAAATAACTCCACTGTTAACAAAAATGAATAATGGCAAAATAAAAAAATTAACCGCAGGAGCGATGTTATGAATAATTCTTGCCAAATGTTGTTTTGGTATGCAAAGAGCTAAAATAACTCCAGAAATTGTGGCATGAATACCTGATTTTAAAATAATAAACCACAAAAATAAACCAAAAAATAAATATAAAATTACTATAATTTTTTTTGATAGATGGTAAAATTTAGGCAAAATTAACAAAAAAAATAAAGGCAAAAAAGCTAACAATAAAAATTGCCAATATAATTGTTTATTATAAAATAAAGCAACAATAGTAATTGCTACCAAATCGTCAAAAATTGCTAATGAAATTAAAAAAACTTTTAGAGATTTACAAATTCTTTTGCCAAAAAACGAAACAATTCCATAGGCAAAAGCAATATCGGTAGCAGTTGGCACAGCAAAACCGATCAAATTATTTGCCTGATCTTTGTTAAAAAAATAAAAAATTATTGCTGGCAACAAAATGCCGCCAATCGCTCCAATCATAGGCAATATTGCTTGTTCTTTACTAGATAAAGTGCCGATGGTAAGCTCTTGCTTTAGTTCACTACCAACCAAAAGAAAAAATATCGCCATCAAAAAATCAGAAATCCAATGATGCAAAGTCATATTTAAATTAATCCCAAGCATTTTTAACTCTAAAGAAAATGAGATAAAGTTTTTATAGCTTGCTAAACCACCAAGATTAACAATAAGCAATGCCAATAAAGTGGCAAAAAGAAGCAAAATGCCAGTTGCCGATTCTAATTCAAAAACTTTTTTGACAATTTTTATCATTGGATAATTAAAAAATTTTATTAATCAACTCTTCATTTTTATAAATATAGTTTTACTATCTTGTTGCCTTATACCAAAATACCATTTACAACTCCAAATCTAGCTTCATCTTTTTGACTAAAAATCTTTAAAAAGCCTCTATAGGTATTAAGATATAGGTAATTTTTTAAAGTTTTTATCTCAAAAATATTTTGCTAGATTTGGAGTTGTAAATGGTATTATTTTAATATTTTTAACGATAGGAGTTGGTGTAATTTATGTAAAAATTTCGTAGCCAGTTTCGGTTACTGCAACAGTGTGTTCAAATTGAGCAGAAAGTTTTTTATCACGAGTCCAGACTGTCCAGCCATCTTGAGAATTGATTAAGGTTTCAAAACTACCTTCGTTAATCATGGGTTCGATAGTAAAAAACATGCCAGTTTGCATAGTGCCATAAGGTTTGTTAACATAGTGTAAAACATTTGGTTCGGCATGAAAAATTTTGCCAATGCCGTGCCCACAAAAATCGCGCACCACAGAAAAACCATTATTATGAGCATGTTTTTGAATGGCTTTGCCAATTTCATTAAAATCGGCTCCAGGTTTAACTTGCTCAATTCCGAGCATTAGGCATTCATAAGTGGTTTGAACTAATTTTTTGGCTTTGATGCTTGGTTTACCAACAAAAAACATTTTACTAGTGTCGCCGTGCCAACCGTCAACAATAACAGTGACATCAATGTTGATAATATCGCCATTTTTTAAAAGTTTATCATTAGGAATGCCGTGACAAACTACATGATTTATAGAAGTGCAGATTGATTTTGGAAAGCCTTTATAGTTTAGTGGAGCAGGAATGGCGCCTGCAGAAATAATTTTTTTATGGCATAAATCGTTGAGCTGATTAGTGCTAACCCCTACTTGCACAAATGGAGCTATATAATCAAGCACTTCGGCCGCTATTTTGCCTGCTACTCGCATTTTAATAAAATCTTGTGGTTGATGAATGGTTATAGACATAAATATTTTAAGCTATTTTTACTTGAAGATTGTTATTTTTTAGCATAATAATATTTCTCATTTAAAATTTTATATGCAAGTGTTATTGAGGTTTAACTTTATTTTTTTGGCATTTTATTTTTAGATGATAAAACATTATTTGGCATTATTTTATAAAATTTATTTAAAATAGTAAAGTGTTTTCTTGTGTTATACCATTTCAACTTTAAAATTAATCAATCTAACAAAATATTTTTGAGATAAAAACTTTAAAAAACGAAAGCTGTATATCCATACAGCTTGAGGCTT
>JBILTH010000163.1:0-2862 GCA_044371635.1 Rickettsiales bacterium | reverse complement strand
TTGTTTCTTTTTTGGTTTTATGGTTAATTTTTTTAAAAAACAAATAATATTACTTGCTTTTATATGTTATTTGCTTACCATTGTAAATTGTTTGTCGGCAAAAAATGAAGAAGAGTTGGAATATCTAAAATATAAACTTACTTCCTATATATACAACACAACAAAAACTTTAAAAACTGCCGATCTATATTTAGAATCTGGCCTTTTTTGTTACTTAGGTAATGACAATTTGATAGATCTTATGGAAACAAACGATATCGATCAAATTTTACTCGATATTAATAAAATTCGTGATTTTGAAAATGATACACTAGCCAAAGATTCTGGTATGTTAAAAATGTGTTCTATTGTATATGTTGCTTGCAACAAAATAAAAACTTTTAAATTTTGGAATGATAAATTTATTAATAACAACATTTTAACAATTTCTGGTTGTAGTTTTTTTGTTGATAATGGTGGTGATATAGAAATTCAGGTTGGTAGAAAAAATCTAGAACTAGAAATTAATGAACGAAATTTTAAAGAAAAGAAAATAAAATTAAATCCATCTTTAATTAGAATTGTTAATAACAAAAGGGAGGCTCTTGCTTATGAATGATAAAAGGGTAGTAATTGATACAGAGGTTTTAAGAAAAATCATAGAATATGATCGTGAATTTGAAAAAGAATTATTTGAAATATTTATTGAAAATGCCGATTTTAATATTAAAAAATTAGAAACTGCTATAAAAATCAACGATAATAATTTATGGTATATGGCCTCTCATGCTTTAAAGGGTGCATGTGGTTCTATCGGTGCATTCGATTTGGCAAAAATTTTTGAATTATCTCAAAAAAATTCAGAATCTAATCTAGAAAAAAAACAAGATATTTTAGCGAAAATAAAACAAGAATATAAATTGGTGATTGATTTTATAAATAACAATTACGAAGATAATTAATTTATTGAAAATGTCATCAAAAAAGAAGGCAACCTTATTAATGCTTGCTATTGTTTTTCTTATTAATTGTTATTGTTTTATTTTTTCTGCAAAAATTTCTTTTGATTACAAACTGCAACAATATCAATATTTATCAATCAAAATCTTTAGAGAGCTTTTTGCGGTTGATGATTATGCGAAATTTACTCTTGCCAAAATAAATCAAACAATTTTACAAAAAAAAATCTATAGTTCAGAAGAAATTTTTGCTGTTTTATCCGAAATAAATAAATTGGGGCAAATAAAAAATAGCGATCTAGCTTTATTTAGTGTCTTATACTGGATTGGTAACGATAATTATTTATTAGCAAGTAGTTCTGGAAAAATTAATAAACCTATCGATCTATCTTCGCGTCAATATTTAGAAAATTCTAACAAAGATACTAGTGAAATAATTTTTTCTTCGCCAGTTGTGGGCTCTGTAAGTAATGAAGATATTTTGCCGATAGCACTTACTTTAACTAGCGAAAAAGGTTATATTGTTGGCACATCTGTGCTTTCTGTACAAATAAAAGAATTATTAGGTAAATTATTGCAATTAAAAGCATCTGATGAAGAATTTATTATTTTATCTCGAAATAATGTTTTACTATCTTCTCATGATGATTTAAAAGCGATTATTCATCATGATAAACTTTCTTTTTTGGCAACGAAATGGCAAATAATTTTTTCTTTTTTAAATAGTAAAAATAAAGAATTTTTATTATTTGAAGAAAAGTCAAAAGATTTTTCCGTTGTTATCGCTATAAAGAAACAATATTTTGTTGATAACTTTAAAAAAATTATTTTACCTTATGTGGTTCATGCTTTTAGCATCATTTTATTACTGTTGTTTTTAATCTAATTGATTCTGATTTTAATTGACCGCAAGCTGCTAAAACTTCTTCCCCTCTTGTTTTTCTTATGGTGGCAATTATATCTTGTTGTTTAAGGATTTGTTGAAATTCTATAATTGTATCAATTGAGCTTGGTTGATAAACTGTACCCCTCCAGATGTTGAATGGAATTAAATTTACTTTGGCATTTAGATTATATTTTTTAATTAATTTAATCAATTCAAAAGCATGCTCTCGCTGATCGTTGATTTTTTTTAATAGAGTATATTCAAAGGTGATTTTTTGTTTTGAATTAAAGTTTTGATAGGTTTTGCAAGCCTGCATTAGGTTTTCTAAAGGGTATTTTTTGTTGATTGCCATAATTTCGTTTCTCAGTAAATTATTGGTGGCATGTAGTGAAATAGCTAAATTAGTTTTTAATTCGGTAGCTGATTTTATTATTTCGGGTGATAAACCAGAAGTAGAGATGGTTATTTTATTTAATGCAAAATTAAGACCATCTTTGTCGCTCATGATTTCTACTGCTTTTTTTACCTCTTCATAATTGAAAAATGGCTCACCCATGCCCATAAAAACAATATGAGTAATTTTATTTTTATCCCAATCTTGCAAATAATCTTTGGCAATTAAAATTTGTGCAATTATTTCATGAAAATGAAGATTTCGAACCAAGGTTTGAGTGCCAGTATAGCAAAATTTACAAGATAAAGTGCAACCAACTTGTGATGAAATGCAAAGAGTTGCTCTATTTTTTTCTGGTATAAAAACAGTTTCTACCTCTTTGCAATCGCTAAAGCTTACCAACAATTTGCAAGTGCCATCTTGAGATTGTATAACATTTTTTATTTGTGGTCGGTAAATTATAAACAGATCATTTAGTGTTTGTTGAATTTTCTTATTTAAATTCGACATTTCAAAAAAAGACAATGTGCCTTTTTGATAAAGCCATTGCCAAATTTGTTTGCTACGAAAGTTTTCGATCTTGATTTGCGAAATAAGATTAGATAAACTATTTGAGCTTAAATTTAAGATTGATTTTTTCTCAT
>JBILTH010000191.1:0-2875 GCA_044371635.1 Rickettsiales bacterium | reverse complement strand
TGATCCATTGAACCAGTTGGGAGGTCGCCTCAGCACTTTCTAGGCCGACACAGCCACTGGTGCCAGACTCTCCGTTTAATTTGCCCCACGAAGGATCTTGGTGAAAGCCAAGGTCCGATCGTCCTGTTGAGAACATGGGCGTGATTGGCACCCAGAAACCTTTACCGAGTTCAGGATCGCCAAAAGGCCCACGTTCAATGCCATAATGGTCAATGGTGTAAACGCCAGTAGGTAAAGGAGATTTGTTGCCCCCTTGGTTACGATTTGACGCTTGCCGATTGGCTCGTCCAGATAAGGCTTTAAGAGTGCCAAATTCTTTTCCTGTTTGATCTACTAAAGCAAGCTTCCAAATAGGATCTTTAGTTTGAGGGACGAGTTCTTTGGTCTTCTCAAGAACCAAGGCATAACCAGGGCGTACTGCTGGAGATACCGGAGGAGGCATCGGGGGATCCTTGAATACAATTCGCTTTTGCAGCGAGCCAGGTTCTGGTGTTACGCCTGACTCTGGGCGAGCATCAAGAGGTAATTGATCAGCAGGGACTTCCTGTGCAATTTCCCACGAATCGACCTGTTCAATTGGACTTTGTTGAACAGGATCTGCCATCATGGTTCGATACATGATGTCGCGATATCTGGCTTCCTGCTTCTCAATTCGATCATTGTTAATCGATACAACACTGAAGCCGATTGCACCAGCAGTAAAAGCAATTAAACCAAACACAGTTGACCTCGGCAGTTTTGGGATTTTCATAATTGGATCACATGTTGCCGGGGCCAGAAGGGCCAGGGCTATAGGATGGGCTGTAACCGGAGTCCAAGTTCCCAGGCCCCCTGGCCGGTGGTGGTGGCGGTGGAGCAGGAGCAGGTGCGGGAGCCGGAGCTGCAACAACAGCAGGCTCTGGGACAGGTGCGACAGCGGGCTCAGCCACTACTGTGACCTTATCCTTCGCCGTATCAACATTTGGATCAGGCTTGAATTCAGTCTTATAGCTATTTGTACCACCAGGCATCAAGACTTCATCTTTGATGCGCTGCTCCGCAGAATTTTGCTGCTTTTTTAAGTCGTTAATTTGACTTAAAAGATGCGTGACAAAAATGCAGCTAACAGTACCGGAGGCAATAGCGATCCACATCGGCAACTTATCCTTCGGCATCTGAGGGATGCGAGGAAGCGTTATCCGGATTTCTCTTGGTGGCATTTGATCTTTGGGTTGCTCCCACTTTGTGATGTCACCCATCAGCGGCACATGTAATCAGAGCGCATCCACCCGACGAGACCGCTGTACTCAACGCGATACCAGCGCATGCCATCTCCGCCGTAAACCCAATCCAGGGTGCGGATGTATGTGTCGTTAGGGATCGAGGCGATCACTCGATTGCCCTTGCTTGGACCATTCCTCAGGTTCACCGAGGAGTTGTACTCACGAGTACAGGTCGTGGCCCATTGGGCGAGAGCAGAACTGGGGAGGAAGGCGAGGACCGCAAGGCCGATGCCGGCGATTAAACGTAACATTTTGTAAAGTGCGAGCCTATACAGCAATGATGCCATACGGGTTGGGGAGTTTGCGGATCCTTAAGAAAACGTAAAAAAGACCAGAACAGGTGGTACCGCATTGCCTATAGCTGATCCGGCTGTACAATAACCAGCAAGAAGGTTAGCTGTCAACCCCTTCTAAGACCAATGAGACGGCCGCGAGGCAGGGTTTCTATCCCCAAGGAAGACCGTATCTGGGCTCTGCGATGCCAGGGCTATGACATGGACTCGATCGCCAGGATCACTAATGTCTCACCCACGACACCTTCTAAGGTCGTCAGGCGCGTCAGGAGGCGCCCTCCATTGGAATTAGATCCCATCAAGCGCGGTCGCCGTCTTGGCTTCTTCAGTGACGCCCAGATTGACGAAATTCGTCTGCGTAACCGTATGGGTGAGACACAGTTCAACATTGCGAAAGATTTCGATGTTGACGTGACTTCTATTAACAAAATCTGCACTGGCAGGACTTACAAAAAGCCCTGTGACGATGACACCTCCAGTGGTCGCTATCCATTCAGCTTTGCCAATCGGTTGCGATTAGCCGTCTGACACCCTATGATCAAGGGGCGCTCCCTTAGCAATCTGGCGAATGCAGTCGACTCATAATCGACCTTAGGCTGGTTCGATCCCAGCAGGGAGCACCTGCCACGGTGCTGGAATTGGTATACAGAACGCACTTAAAATGCGTCGAGCATCGCTCATACGGGTTCAAGTCCCGTCCGTGGCACTAACAGGAAAGCTAGAAGATATGACTGCTAAAGATGGCGGCCAAACAAGGACTTTATTCTAATATCCACGCCAAGCGTGAGCGAATTAAGGCTGGCAGCAAAGAAAGAATGAAGAGCCCGAAATCAAAGAATGCGCCTAGTGCTGCTGATTTCAAGGCTGCTGCTAAGACCGCCAAGAAGAGGAAGTGATGGCTAAGAAAAAAGATCCCAGACTCGAAAGAGCAGGCGTTGATGGCTACAACAAGCCAAAGCGCACCCCTTCTCATCCGACAAAAAGCCATATTGTGGTAGCCAAAGAAGGTGAAAAGGTAAAAACGATCCGTTTTGGCGAGCAAGGCGCAGATACCAAGCCGCCTCGCGCAAACGAAAGCGCCGCTGACAAGGCGAAGCGAGCTTCGTTCAAGGCTAGACATGCCAAGAATATCGCAAAAGGTAAAATGTCAGCAGCTTATTGGGCAGATCGCGTGAAGTGGTAGACCATGGATTACTTCCCTTGGGGCGTGGCAATTGGCCTTGGAATTGTATTACTGGGAACACTTGTAGCAATCTGCTACATCCTATGCCTGGATCACCTGGAGCAGTCTCATGCCACTCAAGAAAGGTCGCAGTCAGA
>JBILTH010000195.1:0-2887 GCA_044371635.1 Rickettsiales bacterium | reverse complement strand
TATCCGAAAGATTTATGTATTTTAATTCCATAAAACAAGTTTCTTTCTGGATTATCAAATGGCCCACTAAACAAAACAACCTCCTTATATTGCTTAGTAAAGGAATTAGCAATATCAATTGTCAAATAGCCTGTAGATTGATTGACTATTAGAATTTTCGAGGTCAATTATATTGTTTTTAAGTTTCAGTTTAACTAGATATTCTTTGTTAATTCTTACCAAAGGTTAAAGTGGAGATAAAGTAACAAATTATTTTATAAACAGACTAGTTTTCTGTTCTAGGCGACTAACCCACGAATATTTTCTACTACATAGGATAAATCCTTGTTGCTCATGAAAGGAAAAAGTGGAAGTGACACAGTACCTTGCCAAGTGCGTTCAGCATTAGGGTAATTTTCGGGTAATAAACCGTACCGATTCTTATAATATGACAATTGATGAATGGGTTTATAATGAACCGACGTTCCTATTCCAAGCATGGCCATTTGATCAATAAACTCATTCCTTGTGAGCTTGGCATTTGGCTTCAAAATTATAGGGAACAAATGCCAAGCGTGATCATTAAAGGAGCCATGACAAATCGGCAATTCAATAGAATCAATATCTGCTAACTTTTTGAAATAGAATTCAGCCGCCCTTTGACGTTCAGCACGTAGCTGTTCTGCCATCTCTAACTGGCCCAAACCAATAGCAGCGGCTAAATCAGGCATGTTGTATTTGTACCCTGCATCAATTACATCGTATTCCCAGGATGGCTTTTTAGAAGTAAATCTATCCCAAATATCCCGGTTTATCCCATGCAGTCGCATGGTTTTAACACGTTTGTAGATTTCCTCATCATCGGTCACCAACATTCCTCCTTCGCCTGTAGTTATGGTTTTATTCGCATAAAAACTAAAGCAGGTTACCTCTCCAAAATTCCCAATGAACTTATTATTGTATTTGGTTGGAAAGGCATGGGCTGCATCTTCCATGACTTTAACACCCCGCTTTTTGCACAGCTGTATTATCTCTTCTATTTGGGCTGCTTGCCCTGCGTAGTGAACAACTATCACCAACTTTGCTTCCGGGTGCTTGGCCAAAGCAGATTCTACAATAGCGGGAGTTAAAAGATTAGTGCGATATTCGACATCTAATGGAATAATTTCAGCCCCCATGTATCTCACAACTTCAGCCGTTGCAGTGAAAGTCATGCTCGGAATTAACACCTTGTCACCAGACTTTATGCCCAAAGCATCTATACCCAAGTGTAAGGCTGCTGTGCATGAATTCACGGCACAGGCGTACTTCGCCCCTATATATTCAGCAAACTTCTTTTCAAACTCCAACGTTTTACCCGCCGTTGTTAACCAGCCACTTTTAAGTACCTCTTCCAAGTACTTTCTTTCTACCTCACCTATCAACACCTTGGCAAACGGAACCTGATATTTAATGTTCATTATAGCGCTTTAATCGTTTTTAAAATAATCGTAATATCCCCCCAAAACGACCTTGTTTGTACATAGTCGATATACAAATCGAGTTTTCGCGGCAAAATGACCTCTTTGTAGGTTTTCAAAGGATTTTGGGATTCTGCTAGTATAAGCTCTTCATTCCGAAATTCAATGGAAGCATTATCCGTAATGCCAGGCTTAACGCTAAGTACAATTTTCCATTTTTCAGGATGTACTAAAGTCCACTGCTTTACTTCAGGGCGTGGGCCTACTAAAGACATCTCCCCGAGAAGTACATTCAAAAGTTGTGGAAATTCATCTAGTTTGTATTTACGCAAAAATACTCCTAAGGGTGTAATTCTAGAAGTATCGCCTGCATCAAAGCTCCCGCTTTCCTTGCCACTTGCTACTTTCATAGTCCTGAACTTTATGAGATTAAAAAGCTTACCGTTTTTACCTACACGCTGCTGAATAAAAAAAATGGGGCCAGGCATAGTTATCTTGATAATCAAAGCAATACTTAAAAATGGCAATAGGAGAATAACTAACCCTATAAAGGAAACAGTTTTATCAAATATCGATTTCAACTGAAAGAAGAATTCTGGAGATAATAGTTAAATATGCACGTAAAAGTGCTATAAATCAGAGTGTTTTTATCATTTTGAACATTCGGCGTTTAGGGTATGTAACAAAGTCGTAAAAGATAGCATAACCACACTTTTGATAAAAATTCACTACTGCATCATTGTTCTCAAAATCTGTGGTCAAGGCCAATTTTTTTCCTCCTCGTCTTTTGACTTCCGCCTCGAAACTCTCCAAGAGCATTTTTCCAATACCAGTTCCTTTAGACTCCGGAAGTACGGCAATCGACAACAATTCAGCATAATCATTGTCGTCATTGTAATTTGCATTTTTTTCCAAATTTCTAGCCAAACGGTAAAAAACGCCAGGCCTTCCTAAGGCAGACTTTACGACGGCCAGCAAAAATGACAACCTGTTGCAATTAAAAAGATTAAGGTGAAAATTCGATGATTCAATACAGCCCGATGCAAAGCCTATTACATTTTTATATTCATCAACTGCACAAACGGCAATTGATTTTTCTGATCTTAGCACGGCTTTGTAATACGTCGACAGAAAATCTTTTCCTAAGGAGGTGAGAAAAAAACCCGGAAATGCCTTTTCATGCACAACTGTCATTTGAGTATAATCCATCTCGTTTGCCGGGTGTATTCTCATTTTTCAATTATCTCTTCTATAATGCGGACCAACTTAGGCAAATTGCTTTTTTTACTGAAATGCCTCAACGCATAGTCTCTTCCTTTCAAACCCATATTTGTCATTTCTTCTTTAGACATGTTTAGCGTCTTTTGCATGATATCTTTCAACGCAAGTGCATTTTCTGGTTCAACTATCCATCCACAATTTGCATTTTTAATCGCTTCCGCTGTATC
>JBILTH010000162.1:0-2906 GCA_044371635.1 Rickettsiales bacterium | reverse complement strand
TATTTAGCACTGTTAATTAATACTTCTTTCAATTCAATAATCTTGTTCATAAATTAAGACCAATAGAAGTTAACAAATAACCTCGAAGTAGAATTATTTATTACATAATATTAATGATCAATTAGAAAACTAAATTAGTATGATATAATATTTCGTTAAAGTTATTGCCAAGCATAGAAATTAAAGCGGGACAATGCATATTCATTTCTCCCAAAAAAAATTCGGTTGCAGTGCGATCTTTAGCAATAAAATCGAGCCCAATAAAATGAACATTTCGATATTTTTCACTATTTTCTTGTAAATATTGCAAAGTTTTATCAATAAATTTTTGTAAATTTGGTAAATACTGATCTGCTCCACACACAATTGCTTGACCTTTGCTTGCGCAAGTGGTGAAATCATTTTTTTTTGTTGTTATTTTTTTTCGAAATACTGTGCCAACGGCTATGAATTTTTGCTGTGTATCTTTCAATAAAATTGTGCGAAAATCACCAATTTCAACCCCTAATAAAAATGGTTGCAACAAAATTTCTTGACCATAAACATCTTTTATTTCTTGATATAAATTACATTGTTGTTTGAGTATATCTTGCAAAACTGCCAATAATTTTTGTTCATTTTCTAAAATGCGAAAAGGTAGTTGATATTGTTGACTTTGCGATCGTTTATTGATGGTGACTTGTTTTTGAAATTCGATACTAAACACTCCTAATGATTGTGCTGAATCTTTTGGTTTAATAACTATTTTTGCATTTTTTTGTTGTTGATACATATTTTGAAAACAGGTAATTGTTTTTAAAATAGCATCTTTTACTATGGATGAATTTTGCCATATATCTGCTGTTTTGATTACTTTACAAGGAGTTGACAGATCTGAAATATATTCTTTATCTGATAAGCCAATTGGACAGTGAATGTTAGAAAATTTTTGTTGTAATTTTGTTAGAAATCGCATAAAATCTTGCTGTCCTTCGGGCGGAAAAGGAAATTTCATAGGCTCAATACGATTTAAAAAAACAGCATTAGCAAAAATATTTTCTATTTGATTTTGATTGTTAATAATGGTCGTTAGATGTTTATTTAGTAACCATTGCTCTACTGTTTTTAAATGATAATATTTTTCTTGTTTAGCATTTTCTCGAATTTTTTCATTTTCTTCGGCATATTTTGCCAACAATTGCATAGCCACAGATTGATTTAATTTTAACAAAATTGGAAGAATTGGGGGTTTTTGCAAAAAATCAATATTTTTGTGTAATTCTAAAAAAAATACTTCTTTACCTTGCATTGTTGCAGATAGAGCAAAAAACAAGGTACTGTTTAAACCAACTTTCATTGTTTTTATTGACTCATTTAATAAAATTACTATTTTTGTTTCACGAATTTTGGTGGCAGAAAAGTTTTTTTTTGAGGTAAAAAACATTTGCATTTTTGTCATATTTTGCTGTTTTTTTGCTAAACAATAAGCGGGGGTTTTTTTTGCTTTTATTAGTATATTTCTATTGTCAATATCTCGAGCAAAAATGTTGATTTCAATAATTTTTAACAATCTTTTAAAATGTTGCCAATGATGCATTGTGGCTACGCAATCGGCACCGCAAATTAAATTGAATTTATGTTGTGGATATTTTTTTTGTAATGTTTTAATTAAAGAAAAAGTAAAATAATAAGGTTGATTTTTGCAAATAATTTTTTGCTCATTTCTGATAATTTGTTTGCATAAAATAAGGCGCTGTAAATAGGGAATATATTGTTGTTGTTGCTTAAAAGGATTTTGCAAAGTAGGAAGCCACCATAGTTGTTTTAATTGTAATTTTTTAATTGCCAACTTACTAATGTGTAAATGCCCAAGATGTGGCGGGTTAAAACTGCCACCAAGTAAACCTATTTTCATTAACCAAAACTAATGGCAATTAAAAAAAATATACCCAAAATAGTGCTTTTTTTAAAAAAAGATAAACATTGTTGATGATTAGATAAATTGCATTTCTTTATTGCGATTGCTTGATATATAGACAAAGCAAAAGTTATAATAAAGTAAGGCAAAGCAAAAGTTTGTAAAGCTCCCAAAATTAACATGGCAAAAAACATCAATAAATTTAATGTTTGCAACATTATTTTTGCTTTCAAACCAAAGGCTATAGCTGTTGATTTGGTGCCAATTTTGAGATCGTCTTCAAGATCTTGAAAAGCATAGATAGTATCGTAGATGATGGTCCAAACAAGACAAATTAAAAACAACACAATAATACCTTCGGATAATTCTTCTAAAATGGCGAAACTTACCATAAAAACCCCTAAATTAAAGGTAAACCCTAAAATAATTTGCGGAAAATAGGTTATTCTTTTGCTTAACGGATAAAATAATACCAAGAAAAAAGCAAAAATACCAGTAATAATGGTGGCAAAATTAAACTGCACTAAAATAATAAAGGCAAAAAACAATAAGCATAATAGAAAAATCAAGGCTTCTGTTTTGCTTACTGCACCAGTTACGATCGGTCTATTTTTGGTGCGAGCAACTTTTATATCGAATTTCGCATCGAGCAAATCGTTGATAACACAGCCTGCACTTCTCATTAACACTGCACCCAAGATAAAAAGTAATAACATTTTAGCAAGCAGATAGTAGTTAGGATCGGGCAACAGTTTAACAACTAAAGCAATAGCATAAAAACAAGGTAAAAGTAACAAAAAAATACCAGTAGGATTATTAATTCGAGATAATTTTAGATAATTAATAATTTTTGACATAACAAAATAATTTGCTTTTTTGTTTATTGATTTTACAATAATACTAGTTTATGCTTAATAATTAACCGTTTAGGCAAACAAAATTAAACATAAGTTGTTTAATTTGTTAAGTTAAATGGTTATAACACCAACATATTTTGGCATTTTTTGGT
>JBILTH010000022.1:0-10254 GCA_044371635.1 Rickettsiales bacterium | reverse complement strand
TTCCGAGTATGGGAGGTTCTACCAGAAAATTTTCATCAGTTCACGATAATATTGGTTTTTTTGTAAAATCATCAAAAGACTATTATTTTAATCTAGATCCTATCAGAATACCTTATGATGAACAAACCAAAAAGGCTAGAACTCGTTCAATTTTTGTTGGTAAAAAATGGTTAGAATTAGGCTATAATCCTAAAGATATTTGGAGTTTTTCAAGAATACATGCCCAAGATCCAGAAAGACAATCTCATCCAACTCAAAAACCTTTGGAAATTATTAATAGAATGATTTTAGCAAGTAGTCAAGAAGAAGGTATTGTTTGCGATCCTTTTATGGGTAGTGGCACAACGGCAATTTCTGCTTTATTACACAATAGAAATTATTGTGGCTTCGAACTTAATACCGATTACTATAACAATATTAATGCTCGAATTAACAATGTCATTGCTGAAAAAAATAATTCATTATTTAATACCGTAATTAATTTTTAAAAATATGACAGAAATAGAATTATTCGAAATTATAGAAATTAAAAAAATTATTGCTTAATTTATTAAATATTTTACCTAATTTTAATATTGTTTTAGGATAAAAAAAACCACAATTATAATTATGTCAGAAAATAATGCTTTAAAATATATTTTTACCCAAATATTGCTAAAACTACTAGGCATTTGCTTGCTTTTGGTAGCAATTTGTTATGCTTTAATTTTGTTTAGTTTCGATGGTAGCGATCCTGCTTTTTCTAATTCAATTATTGTTGCAAATGGCGATGTGCATAATTTTTTTGGTGAAATTGGAGCGAAAATTGCCGATTTATCTTTGCAAATATTTGGTTTAGCTAGTTGTTTTTTTGTGTTTTTTTTATGGTTTGTTGGTGCAAAAATTTTTAACAAACAAATCATCAAATATTTTGCCTTAAAACTCATTATTTTACCTTTTATTTTATTAAATTTTTGTTTATTTTTAGCATTTTTTCCTACTTTTAATTGGTGGGATTTTTCTTCTTTTGGTGGAGCGGTTGGTTTTTTCTTGTTAAAACTTTTTAATGAAAATTATTTTGTTTCTTTATTTATCTGCTCTTTGTTATTAACTTTACTTTCTTTTTCTTTTATTTTTGATGTTTCGTGGCAAGATTGGCGATATCTTATGCGCTATGCAATAGCAATTTTGCGTTTTTTTACTCAATCTATTTATCAATATTTGCATCAAAAAATCTGCCCTGTTTTTACCAAAAAAACCTCTGAAATTATTGTTAAAAAAGCTAAACCACTAAAAATAACCGCAGAACTACCAGAAGAAAACAGCAAAGAAAATAACATTAAAACTCAAAAACAACTGTTAAAAACTATAAAAAACAAACAAAACAACCCGAGTTATCAATTACCTACCGCCACTTTATTGCAACCAATTACCGAAAATAATCATAAAAAAATAAATAAAGAAACCCTAGATCATCAAGCAAAAATGCTTCTTAAAGTGTTAGAAGATTTTGGAGTGTATGGCAATTCTCTTGGCGCTAAAGTGGGCCCTGTGGTTACTTTGCACGAATTTGAGCCTTCGGCAGGCACAAAAGCGGCAAGAGTAATTTCATTAGCCGATGACATTGCCCGATCGATGAGCACTATTTCGGCAAGAATGGCAGTTATACCAGGAAAAACCTCTATTGGCATTGAATTGCCAAATTTAAAAAGAGAAACAATTTTTTTTAGAGAATTATTAGAATCTGTTGAATACCAAGATTCTACTCACAATTTGCCCATTATTTTAGGCAAAAATATTGCAGGCGAACCATTAATTGCCGATTTAGCTAAAATGCCTCATTTGTTGATTGCAGGCACTACTGGTTCGGGCAAATCTGTGGGTTTAAATGTGATGATTTTATCTATCTTGTTTAAATTACGGCCAGATGAATGTCGTTTTATCATGATCGATCCAAAAATGTTAGAGCTTTCAATTTATGATGGCATTCCACATTTGCTATCACCAGTGGTAACCGAGCCAGGAAAAGCAGTTGTTGCTTTAAAATGGGTGGTGGCAGAAATGGAAGAAAGATATCGTTTAATGTCTAGTTTTTCGGTACGTAACATTGCAGGCTATAACGAGAAAGCAGAAAAAGCTTTAGTAAGTGGCGAAAAATTGCTTAAAAAAGTGCAAACAGGCTATGAGCCAACCACAGGCAAGCCAATTTTTGAAGAAATAGAATTCGAGCCAAAAAAACTACCTTTTATTGTTGTGATTGTTGATGAAATGGCCGATTTAATGTTGGTGGCAGGCAAAGATATTGAAGGTTCGGTGCAAAGACTAGCTCAAATGGCAAGGGCGGCGGGCATTCATCTTATTATGGCAACACAACGTCCTTCGGTTGATGTTATTACTGGTGTGATTAAAGCCAATTTTCCTACTAGAATTTCTTTTCAGGTTACTTCTCGAATTGATAGTCGCACTATTTTAGGAGTTCAGGGGGCAGAACAATTGCTGGGGCAAGGCGATATGATTTATATGTCAGGGGGTAGTAAAATGATTCGAATTCATGCTCCTTTTTGTTCTGATAGTGAAATTGAAGGTGTTGTTAATTTTATCAAACAGCAAAACTTTATTCATCCGCAAAATCAAATAGAAAGCATTGAGTTTGAAGATTTACAACAGCCAGAAGACAAAAAAAATGGTTCTGCATCTTTTTTACTAGATGAAGGAAGCCAAGGTAGCGATCAAGATCTTTATAAACAGGCGGTGGCAATTGTTAAAAGAGATAAAAAACCCTCAATTAGCTATGTGCAAAGGCAACTACGCATCGGCTATAATAGAGCGGCAATTTTAATTGAAAAAATGGAAGCAGAAGGCATAATTTCTGCTCCAAACATTTCTGGTAAACGTGAAATTTTAGAGGAATAACCCCATGAACAAAACTTCTTTTTCTATGATAAACCTTATCTTGCAGGCAGATTTTGTGGTGCAGTTGGTGATTATAATTTTATTTGGAGCATCAATTTTTTCTTGGGCAATAGTTTGTGATAAATTTTTTAAATTTCGTTTGCTAAAAAAAAGAAGCGATGAATTCGAAGATTTGTTTGAACAACATCTTAATATCGATCAAATCTATGATTTTGCTAATAAAAACAACAATCATCCTTTGGCACGTATTTTTCTTTCTTGTTTGCAAGAATGGAAAAATAACGATGTTAAAAATATTATTGGTAAAGGTTCCGAAAAGCTTGATTCTTTTAAAGCTAGACTAAACAATGCCATGCAAATTTCTTGCAATAAATCTGTACAAAAAATTGAACATGGGCTAAATTTTTTAGCAATTATTGGCTCCGCCACTCCTTTTGTAGGTTTGTTTGGCACTGTTTGGGGCATCATGAACTCTTTTCAAAGCATCGCCATAAGCAAAAATACTAGTTTGGCAGTGGTTGCCCCTGGTATTGCCGAAAGTTTGCTTGCCACCGCAATTGGCTTGTTTGCTGCAATTCCTGCGGTATTTTTTTATAACATATTTAGTGCCAAAATTAATCATTTTCAAGAAAGAGCTAATAATTTTTGCCTAATGCTTTTTAATCTTCTTTCACAAGAACTCGATAAGTAAAATTATGTTTTTAACACCGACAAAACAATCAAATCTATTAAACAAAAAGCCTACCAAAGTTGGCGAAATTACCCTATGTGATAATTTTCTAAATATCAAAAAATATTTCAATAATTTAAATCAAGATCAGAGCCATTTTTATAATTCTAACGATATTTGCACCTTTATAGAATTTGTAAAGGCAAGAAAAATCTTTTTTAGCAAATTTTATCTAAACATTGATAGTATTTGTTGGCTAATATTTATATAAATCGAAAATTGATTGTATTTTACATTAATATTTGTATAAACTGATGTTTTATTGGCTATTTTATTGTGGGCAAAAATATTTGCAAAATTTCTTTTTAAATTTTTTTTTGTAAGTTAAATATGGAAAAATGGCATAATATACTTGTTTTGTCATAGTTTTATGTAGATAAATTATAGCTTTAGTAGATGTGAAAAATAAATTAGAGTTGTTTAGGATCAAATTTATTTCGAGGCGAGAAATATTAGTCAGAAATTATTAAGAGTGTATGTAGAGTTGATTATGTATAATTAAATTTGATAATTGGCATTATCTAAATAAATCGACGATTTTAAATTAAAAATGATTTTATTCTTTATGAATCTAAAAATGGGAAATGTTATAATTTAAAATACAATACTTCCAAATACTATAAACACAAAAAAGCCCCCCCTGTATAATGATAAAGGAGAGGCTTTTTGAAGTTTTCTTTATTAAATAAAGATATGGAGTATTTTACCAGAAGTGTCAAAATCCTGTTTTGTTTAGTTTTCTTGATAGTTTTTCATTATTATGCCCTAGAACGGCGAAAAAACAATCTAGAATACCAATTTCCAGGATTCATAGAAGGTTTGGGGTTGTTACTACTATCATCAGGTATAATCGAGACGGCTTCAGGTATAATCGGGACGGCTGCTGTATAATCACTATGAACAGCACCAGAAGCTCCGTCTCTACTTATCCTTTGCAGAAAATAACCTATACCAGGATTAGGATAATCTGATTGATTTAACATTATTTGCAAATCCTGATATTCACCTTCTTTCAATTTTTCTTCTATTGCTTTAATATCTTGACCTTCTATGCTTGTAACTTTCCAAAATTTTTCATTAGCTTTTCCTGAAACTTTAGCTTCTGCAATCTCCATAAACTTTCCTCCTGACAACAATTGTACCATTCTTTCATTCAAATCTTGTGCTTTTAAAAATTTACCATTTTCAATCATGAATGCTCCTGGAAGCAAAATATTCATAGGTTCTTTATTTGGCACACTATATAAAAAATGTACAAAAGTCGATTGCTGGTCTTCGCCATCCGTTACTAATCGTTGGCACTCTAACAAATGTGGGTTATTAACAGCTATATACATTTTTTGTAGTGTAATATCTAAAGCAATTAAATGTGCCTCACTTGATATAGCAGCAGGCTTCTTACTGGTTTCATCAGGCAGCACAAAATACTCTTTATCTTGGCTTGTAAGCCTTGTAGATTCATTTTTGCTCCTAAACTTAATAATATGCTCATTCTGTAATTTACATGTATCGAAGAATTCCTGACGCTTTACTTTTGACAATTGTTTTATATCAAGACTTTTCTTACTTTTTGGATCGAAAACATCGTCGTTTTTAAAAAAATATTCTATGATGTTATCAGGAACTTCACAAAAATCACCTACTTTTATTTTTGTGCGTAATAGAGAATTGCTAAATATTTCTGCTATTTCAAAATAGAATTTTTCATCACCTCCATCTGTTTTTATTTTTTTTATAGTGCTTCCCCTAGCAAATGCATGTCCGTGACAATAACGGTTCTGTGCAAAATGTTTTAACATTCTTTGTTCTGGAGTTGAAGTTGGCAAATTTTCAACAGAAACTGATGCATAATTCATAAGAGACAAAGCAGGAGATTTTTTTAATATTTTATTAAGCACATCATCGTTTATTATTTCATCCAGTGCACTATTTGGCAAAGGATTTATTGATGGGTCTTGCTGTTTTTTTACAACATCAATAAAGTTATGTAAACTAATTAACTGTTGTAGATTTAATTTTTCAATCTTATCAAAAATTAAACTTGTTTCATCTACAATTGTTTCAATAGTTTCTATTGACATCCTAAAAGATGGTTGCTGTAGTGATGCAAGATATATAAAATCAGGATTTTTTGCCGCTATTTGCAAAAACTTACTTTTTTGTGTCATATCTTTCTCTTTTCCTAAATACTCATTTAAGAAAGAAATCTGATCTTGTTTAAATTTTTTTATTACATCGCCTGTAGACGGTATTGAAGTTTTAAATGCTGTAACTTGTTCCAAATAAGAAAATAGATTTACCGCATCTTCATTATTCTTTATTGCATCTATTAAATGTGGACATTTATTAAAATGCAATCCTTCACTTTCAGCAGAAAAAATTGCTTGTATTTTTTTATCTTTATGAGCCCGTGAAAATAAATTCGCAATAGCTGTATTACATAACATAGAAAAAGACTCAAAACGAGAATAACCCAAATCAGGAAGAGCTTTTACTATTTTCATTTTTTCTTCTTCATCAAAAACTTTTGAAGAAGCTTTTCTAATCGCTTTGCACAAATCCTTTATTTCGACAGCATATTGAGAATTTTTAGAATGTCTCTTTGCTAATTCTGATAAAGATTTCATAAACTCTTCAGGAAATATTTCGTTAAGTTTGATATTGCATTTTTTGATTTGATTAAGAAAATCTTCATCTTGAAGAAGGGTTATTAAAGCTAAAACTGATGATTTTTTCTCTTTGACACGTTCTTCTGTTACATCTTTATAACAATTCTCAATTAAAACTTTAAAAAACGCACCAACATGTTTATTTAGAATATGAGGCAATATGTTTGGAGTCGAACTTACTAGCTGATCTGTGTCAAGTTTAGCTTTAATAAATGCTTTTGCCATTGCTTCGTTCATTTTTTCATCTACCATAAAATATTCAGCTACATCTGGTGATTTTTGTGCATCAATTAAAGCATTGACTTTTTGAGCAATAGTTTGCAATTCTCTATCTGTTATATTTTGTGACAATCGCTTAACAAAATCACTAAGCTTTTTTAATGCATCTGTATCTGTATCCAACGTAAATTCACTACCTTCTTTGTATTTGTCAATTAATTTGCCAAATAATTCGATAGCCAAACTTTTTGTTGCTTGAGTTTCTTGTTGATCTGTTGATGTAGATGAGAGAAATAAATTCTTTTCTATAAATCGAATCAAAATCTCTACATTATCAAACATTGTCTCTTGTGTAGGTTGTCTTGATTTTAAAGAAAAAATACCATCCATAATGGTTTGATTATTAATATTTATATTTTTAATTATATCTTGAAAAAACTCAAGTAAATTATCAAATGATGTCAGCTGTTTAGGATCTATGAAAGTAAAAAGATCTTGAATTAACATTTTTAACTCTTCCGGACTTTCAAAATTTGATAATAATGTTAATAATTTCTGTTTATCTTTTGTCAACATTAAATTCATTATTATGTTAATTGTGTTAATTTTCCGTTCAAGAGTATGGCTACGATCTATTATGTCTGATAATTTTTTTAATAAATCTTGTTTTTCATCCTCAGATAGACCAAAAGAACTAATAAACCTTGGTAATAAAGTCAATTTTTCAGATAATTCTTTAAATGTTTCTGGACTGATTGTTTTAGATTTTAGAGATTGTGATAAAATTTCAAAAACATGATGTTGGTTAACGGCCACCATAAAATTTTTTGCTTCTGTGTTTTCTATTGCATTAAAAAATTCATCTTTTGCATCATTAAAAGAGAGCTTTTTTTTTATTAGTGGTATCTTTTGTAATGGATCGCCCAATAAGTTTAATTTTGTACCTAATAATTCTATATCTCGCTGTAATTCTTTTAGTGCGTTCAATGCTATTTCAGATATAGCTCGATCATAATCTATCGGTAATTCTGTTGATCCTTCTTCAGCTTTTTTAGGTGCATCTTGAGAAGAATCTATATCATAATCTATCGTTAATTCTGTTGATCCTTCTTCAGCTTTTTTAGGTGCATCTTGAGAAGAATCTATATCATAATCTATCGGTAATTCTGTTGATCCTTCTTCAGCTTTTTTAGGTGCATCTTGAGAAGAATCTGTCTCTACTTTTGATACTTGCAAATCGATAAGAATTGTAATAGAATTCAAACATAATATATTGTCTGATGAAACAGCTTTAATTACTTCTATTTTTTCTGAATATCCATTATCAGACAACAAATATAATATATTTTTCTGTATGCCTTCATAGAGCTTATCATATTGCCTTTTCTCTGATATCTCAAAGTACTTATTTTCTTGAAGTTTTGACAAGAAAGGTTGGATAGTTTGACATTGTTGTTGAAACATTTTTTTGCTTTGTAAAGCATCAATAATTTCTTTTACTAAAACAAAGTTTTTTTGTTCTAGTAAATTGTTTATTAAATCAATTTCAAACCCTGTTTCTTCGGAACATTCTATTTTTCTTAATAAAACTTTTCCTTTTATCTCTAATGCAGCTTCTTCATTTAATAATGAAGCAATTTTTAAAGCTTGATCATAATATTCCAATTGTATTAATTGCAAAGCAATAGATTCTTTATCTTCAGACGAGAGTTCTTTCAAACAAGCGCTAAATGATTCGTATTTTTTGTTTTTACAGAATTCTATAGCGAGTGGTCTTAATAGATTATTTCTAACATATTCAGGTAATTCTAAATATTGTTTGTTTAATGCTAAATGTTGAGCAATTTTTTGCAATTGTTCTGTTGCTTGCGTTGCATAAAACTCGGTGTAGATTTTGATAATTGATTCTACATATTTATAATTATCTAGTATTGATTCAATTAAGGGGGTGGCTAATACTATTATATCTTTTAATTCCTTTTTGTATTGCGAGACTTTTGATACTGCGCCACCCTCAACATCACCAACACCAACTCCCTCGTCTTTGCTTTTTTCAAATAATAAATCAACAATTGCAGATATTAAATCAGGTTTTTTCAATTTTTGCACAATCTCAACAATGGATTTTAATCTTTCTGCCGCTACTGATTTTGATATTAAATATTCGACAATTGTTTGTATTTTTTTACAATCTAACTCTTGTTGTAATAAAGGGTTTTTAAAACTATCTATAATAATATCTAGCTCAAATTTTGGAAGTAGATCTTCGATAACTTGTGCTTCATATTTTTTTACTGCAAATAAGAAAAGATCTTTAGCAAGATTTTGATCTGTTAGTTTCTGTGTTGCAAGTTTTTTAAAATCTTCATAACTAATCAATATATCGTTATCAATAAAATATTTAAGATAAAATTGTGCTTCACACACAATATCTTGTTCATTACTTGAATTATCTAATGCTGCACTCAACTGCCTAATAAAATTGCTGAACTTACTAAATGTATCTCCTGCTGATGAAGAAGATTCTAGTTCAGATCTTTGTAAATTGTGAAGATCTTTTATAAACGATTTTAGTAGCTGAGGTTGATCAATTTTAGCCTCTGGGGTTTTTGCATTATTAGAGGGTCTTACATGCTTAACTGTTTTTTTTGCTAAACCATTTGATGTTGATGTTGAAAAAGAAAGGTCTGGAAAAATTGCGATAAATTCTTTATTGAAAAAAAAGTGTAACTCTTCAAAACTTTTTGCTTCTTGTATTGCTTTATTAATTATTGATTGCATTATCGATTTATAACTATTAATACCTTGGCTATTTCCTTCATCTAGCAAAGCCTTTTCGGCTTGCAAAATATTTTGCGATAACCTAGTTATCAATGTTTTATCTTTTTTAGCAAAAGATATTATAAAGTCTAATAATTCTTTTGGTTCTTCATTCTTTTGTTGTTTTTTATGATCATTTATTTTGCCCATGATTATTTCTAAAACAAATCGATCATATGCTTCTTTCAATGTTTGCTGCAATTCTGCGCTTTCTTCTCCTTGTTCTATTTCCTCAACATATTTTGACATATACGAAAGAAAATCTTTTTGCTCATTTTGTTTGACACTATTAAAAGTGAAAAATATATTGCCTAATAATACATTTACTGAATCCTCATCATCAAAAGATTTGTCTTTAGTTTCTAAAACCTGATTAAATGTCTGTAAAAATAATCCAGCATTAACATAATCTGTTTCTGCCATCTCAATCAAAACCTCAACTGTACTTGCATCATCGTAATCAATATCAGGGTTTTCATATTCAATTTGTTCTGAAGGAAAAGTCACTGTTTTGTCGTTTAATAACAGACTACATTTTTTAAGAACAGATCCTTGATCTGTTATTTTGTATAATGAATAATTTTTCATAAGAAACCTCAATATATATTTTATTAAAAAAAACTAATATGCTAATATAAAGTAGTTTTTTTATTTGTCAACAATTTTTTTATTTTTATTTTAATTAGTTAAATTAAAATAAAAAAACAATATATATATATATATTTAGAATTTTAAGTGAAAATATTAATAATTTTAGATAAAAACATTATAAATAATGGGATAAAAAATCATTCCCAATACTGATATGAGGGCAATTACGAGAGGAATTAACACTAAATATACATCAAAATCTAGAGTATTGTTTTGAGCACTAAAATTTTTTAATTCTTGCAAGTTAATAAAAAATATTTTACTAAATTTAAA
>JBILTH010000021.1:0-10272 GCA_044371635.1 Rickettsiales bacterium | reverse complement strand
AATATTGATGATAATATTTTACATTGTGATATATCTATCATAAAAAATGATGATATACCAAAAAATATTGATGTTTTGATTGGCGGTTTTCCTTGTCAAGGCTTTTCAATAGCAAATAAAAACAGAAATATTCACGATTCACGCAACTCGCTTTATAAAGAAATGATAAGATTTATTACAGTTTCAAAACCAAAAATTATTGTGGCAGAAAATGTAAAAGGTATTTTATCGCTAGGTGGAGGTGTTATTTTTCAACAAATCAAAAAAGATTTAGCAAACTTAAATTATAGAGTCGATTATTTTTTAATAAATATGGCACATTATGGCATTCCACAACAAAGAGAAAGAGTAATTATTATAGCAAATAAAATTCAAATTGCCAACACAATGCCAAAACCAACTCACAACAATAAAAATGCAATAACTACACAACAAGCAATTGAAGAGCTTGCTAATATTGATATTACAAATAATGTGATAAATTTAAATGGAAAGAGAATTTACAACCACTATGCCTCAACAAATGTTCATGATAAATTTTGGGGCAGAAAGCATCAGGTAAAACAAGAAGATATCTGCGATTATTTAAAAGACTGGCGTAGAAAAGCACAAATTTCAACAAAGAAAATTGATGAAATATTTGGTTATAAACATACAGCAGGGCATTGGTTTAGAAAAGATAATAATTCAGGAAGTATTCCAAAACCAAACGATTGGTGGAAACTAAAAGAGATATTAAAATTTGATGATAAATTTGATAAACAGGTGACCCAGCTTGAAGAAAAACAAATTGTATTTGAACAATCGTTGCGAATTACTAATTGGAATAAACCAAGCGATACCATTACCGCAACAAACCCAGAAATACATATAAATAAACAAAGAAGACTTTCTGTGCGCGAATGTGCGAGAATCCAAACATTTCCTGATGATTTTATTTTTACAGGCAGTTTAAATAGTATGTATAGGCAAATTGGAAATGCAGTTCCTGTAAAATTTGCCAACATTTTAGCAACAGAAATTTTAAAAATGTTATATGGAAAATAATGAATTAATATTTTTAGAAAAATTAGAATACAAATATTTAATGAAATATTACTATTTTCTAAAATTTACACAAGATGAAATATTAAAAGGTCTTGATACTAAACAAGAGATAAAAAATGATTGGTTTCATAAATGGAATAATATTGAGAATGAGAAAAAAATATCCGATTTTAATACTGGTGCAGAAAGAGTTATTTATGCATTAATTAATTCAAAAGGCATCGGAACCCCAAATTCTTGCCCTGTTGGAAGTGATTTGATGTTTGAAGTTGATGATGCTTTCATTCATATTGATTTAAAAACTGTGCAATCAAGTAATATTGGTGATTTTACAAATAGTATTTTTGTTGGAAATAATCAAATTAGTTATAATTCACCATATATAGTAAACAATCAAGAGCGTCAATTTAATGGTGCAAATTTACCATATTATTATACAAAAAATAATAATAAAAAATATTGCTTAACATATTTTTTAAGCATTCTGCATGATAGCGAAACATTCGAAACATTATGTATCTATATAACCTGTTTTTCTAATGGTTTATTGCAACCTGTTTACAAGGGGGATGTTTTTAATGCAGGAAAAAATCCTGATAAAGTAAGGTATAATATTAAAGAGTGCAGAGATTTTAGATTAATAAATAACAAACGAATTTTGTTGGTTTATTTTAACGAAAATATAAAGAGCGATTATAAAAAGAAATTAAATTTTTTACACAAATGCTACTCAATGCAAAATCAATCATGAAAAATTAACATATAAATAAATATCCAAACCATGACAAACATTAAAAATATTAGAAATTTTTCTATTGTAGCCCATATCGATCACGGTAAATCAACCTTGTCTGATCGGCTAATTCAAGAGTGCGGTGCCATAGAAGAGCGAGAAATGACATCACAAATTCTTGATTCAATGGATATCGAAAAAGAAAGAGGAATCACTATCAAAGCTCAAACCGTGCGTTTGCAATATAAAGCAAATAACGGCGAAACCTATATGTTAAACCTGATGGATACCCCAGGTCATGTTGATTTTGGCTACGAGGTAAGCAGGTGCTTGGCTGCTTGTGAAGGCTCAATTTTAGTGGTAGATTCTACTCAAGGAGTTGAGGCTCAAACTTTGGCAAATGTTTATCAAGCAATTGATAATCATCATGAAATTGTGCCAGTTTTAAATAAAATCGATTTACCAGCTTCTGATTGCGAAAGTGTGAAAAAACAAATCGAAGAAGTGATTGGTATTGATGCTTCAGAAGCTATTTTAGTTTCTGCCAAAACAGGAGTAGGAATCAAAGAAACTCTCGAAGCTGTGGTTAATCGCTTACCTTCTCCAAAAGGCAATGCCGATGCCGATTTTAAAGCCTTGCTTATTGATAGTTGGTATGATCAATACTTGGGAGTTATTGTATTAGTTCGAGTAATTGATGGAGTTTTAAAAAAAGGGCAGAAAATCAAAATGTTGGCTACAAATGCGGTGTATCAAGTTGATTCGGTGGGTTTTTTTACTCCAAAAAAGTTTTTTTGCGAGCAATTAAGTGCAGGTGAGGTTGGTTTTATCAATGCTCAAATCAAGCAAGTGGCAGATTGCAAGGTGGGCGACACTATTGTTTATCACAACAACGAAAATGCTACCGCTTTGCCGGGGTTTAAGCAAAATCAACCTGTGGTTTTTTGTGGAATTTATCCAATTGATGCTTCTGATTTTGAAAAATTTCGCGATGCTTTGGCAAAACTGCATTTAAACGATTCTAGCTTCGAATATGCCCCCGAAAGTTCTTCGGCACTTGGTTATGGTTTTCGCTGCGGATTTTTGGGGCTTTTGCATCTTGAAATTATTCAAGAAAGACTAGAAAGAGAATTTGATCTCGATTTAATAACAACCGCTCCTTCTGTGGTTTATAAAATTCATTTACGCAACAGCGACATTTTAGAAATTCACAGTGCGGCCGAAATGCCAGATCCAGTAAAAATTGAAAAAATGCAAGAACCGTGGATTAAAGCAACCATCATGACTCCCGATAGCTATTTGGGGGCGGTGCTTGATTTATGCACTCAAAAACGTGGAATTCAAAAAGAACTAACTTATGTTGGTGAAAGAGCAATGCTTATCTATCGTCTACCGCTAAATGAAATTGTTTATGATTTTTATGATCGGCTAAAATCTTGCTCTAAAGGTTATGCTAGTTTTGATTGGCAAATAGATGGTTATGAAGAAAGTCAGCTAGCAAAACTTGCTATTTTAGTAAATGGTGAGGCAGTTGATGCTCTTTCATTTATCACTCATAAAAGCCGTGCCGAGAGCAGAGGTAGAGCAATTTGCATGAAGTTAAAAGATCTTATTCCAAGACAAATGTTTGCTATTGCTTTGCAAGCTGCTATTGGCGGTAAAATTGTGGCTCGAGAAACTATTTCTGCTATGCGAAAAGATGTTACTGCCAAATGTTATGGTGGCGATATTTCACGCAAAAGAAAGCTTTTAGACAAACAAAAAAAAGGTAAGAAAAAAATGCGCGAAATTGGTAATGTAGAAATTCCTCAATCTGCTTTTTTAGCGGCACTTAAACTTGATGATTAAATATGACGATAAACTTAACAAAAAAAATCAAACTTTGCGGATTTACAAAAGCCGATACTTTGCAAGTTGCCATTGATTGCTTGGTTGATTTTGTGGGTTTGGTTTTTGCTAGCGATTCGGTAAGATTTGTAAGTGAAAATACGGCTTGTGATTTAGCAAAAATTATTCCTAAAACTGTGGCAAAAGTAGCGGTGGTGGTTGATTTATTTTTACCAAAACTACACAATATTTATTTGGCATACAAGCCAGATTTTTGGCAAGTGCATGGCAATTTTAAAATTGCAGATTTGTTATTGTTAAAAAATAATTTTCCACAAACTAAAATCATTTCTGCTTTTAACATTTCTTGTGCCAACGATTTAATTAAAATTAATGATTTTTCTCAAATTAGCGATTATTTTTTACTTGATTCTGCCTCTTCTGGTGAGGGCAAAATTTTTAATTGGCAGTGGCTTTCGTTTTTAACATTAAACAAACCCATTATTTTAGCTGGTGGCATTAACTTTAATAATTTATCTTCTGTTTTTGATTTGGCAGATGTTTTTGATATTTCTTCTGGAATTGAAGAGACAAGAGGTATAAAATCTACTATTTTAATTGAAAAAACCATGAATCTATTTAACAATTTATGCAACAACAACCTTCGCTAAACGATTTTATGCAACAACCGACAAGTGTTTCTGGGGTAAAAAAAATTATTTTAGTTGCCTCGGCAAAAGGAGGAGTTGGCAAATCAACTGTTGCCGTTAATTTAGCGGTGAGTTTGGCAAAAAAAAATATTAATGTAGCCATAGTTGATGCTGATATTTATGGCCCATCTATTCCACACTTACTTAATCTAAACACTAAACCAGAATTGCAGGATAATTTATTATTACCGCTTTTAGCATATCAAATAAAATGTATTTCTATCGGCTCTTTGATTGATGCAAATTCTGCTGGTGTTTGGCGCGGTCCGATGATAACTAAAATTTTATATCAACTAATTAGAAGTGTGAATTGGCAATTCGATGGCAAAAAAGTTGATGTGATGATTGTTGATATGCCTCCTGGTACAGGCGATGTTTATTTAAGCATGGCAGAAAAATTTCCTATTTTTGGTGTTATTGGTGTTTCTACTCCGCAACAGTTGGCAGTGATTGATTTAGTAAGATCTCTTGATTGTTTTGAGAAATTAAAAATTAATATTTTAGGTTTAGTTGAAAATATGTCTTATTTACTTAATGAAAAACAAGAAAAAAGTTTTATTTTTGGTAAAAACACTTTGCAACAACTAGCAATGCAACATAAATTAAAAATTTTAGCCGAAATACCACTTGATCCCAATATTAATATTGCTTGCGACTTGCAAAAACCAGTAGTTTTTCAATTTCCACAAACTGTGGCTAGCATTGCCTTTACAAAACTTGCCGATAATGCATTTTTTTTCGTCTAAAATTTTATATCAAATCAAAAGATGTTGGCTGAAATTCTAAATAAATACATTCTCTACCTTCGTTTTTTGCTTTAAGTTGATATTTTGTTTCGTGCCAATAAGGTGGAAAATGTTGCCAGTCTTTGTTTGTTGTTGCTTGCCAAATAAAATGATTTGTTGGTCGTGATAAAATCCAGGTGGCGTAATCGCAATGATCAGTTACAATAATTAATTTTCCGTTTGGAGCTATTTTTTTTGCCAAAATAAAATCTAGAAAATGGCTGTTAATTAGCCTACGTTTATGATGTTTTATTTTTGGCCATGGGTCTGGAAATAAAATAAAGATTTGTTGAAAAAAATTATCAGGAAAAGTTTGTAAAAATAATCGCACATCATAATTATTTATTTTTAAATTATAAAGAGGTTGTTTTTGCAATTTAGCAAGTAAATTAATAATTCCGTTTAAGTGCGGTTCGCAACCATAAAACATAGCATGTTGATTATTACTTGCTTGTTGAAATAAAAAATCACCAAAACCATAGCCAATTTCTAGAATATTTTGCGAAAAATTATTTTTTTGATATTTTTCTAAAAAATAAGTAGGCAACAGATTGTTTAATAAAGTTTCTTTTTGCAAAGAAAGTTTACGACTTTTTATTCGACCAAAACTTCTAATTAGTTTATCGGTTGTTGATTTTGTTGATGCGTACAACATGTCTTCCTGCTTCAAATGGTTGTTGGAGAAAATTTTTTACAATATTGATGGCGGTTTTACTTTTAATAATTCTCGCTCCTAAACACAAAACATTAGCATTGTTGTGTGCCCTTGCTAATTTTGCTAAATTAGCATTATGACAAAGCGCTGCCCTGATATGTTGATGTCTGTTAGCAGAAATGCTAATGCCAATACCACTACCACAAATTAAAATACCAAAATCTTGATTGTTTGTTAATTTTTCTGCCAATTTATGGGCAAAATCTGGGTAATCGACCGAAATATTAGCATTGTTGCAACCTAAATCTGTAGTAATAAAATTATTTTGCTGTAAAAAAATAAGAATTTCTTGTTTTAGGTTGTAGCCAGCATGATCACAAGCTAAAAAAATTTTCATAAATACTAATTAAGTTTTGTTTTGATTAAAAAGATTTCTTATAAAACTAGCAAAAACTAAATATTGACCTAGTTTAGTTTGTTTTAAATTTAATTCTAATTCTTCTAGTTGTTGTAATGTGGTGTTGATGAATTGTTGATTTAATTGTTGCAAATGCTGAAAAAAAGGCTCTTGCATAGGATAAAAAACTTTTTCTTCTAGAGCGATTTGCATAAGTTGTTTTTGATGAATTTGCCAAGCTATTTTGCCAAAATAAAGTTTAGTAAAATAAGTTGCTAAAACTCTTGTAAGCATAATGAATTCTTGATGAATGGCATATATTTTGTTAATATTTTCAAGACAAAGTTGATATTTTTTATAAGCAAAATCAAGAACAAAATTTTGCACTAAATTTTCGCCAGAACTGGTTTGATTATCGCCTAATAATTTTTGCAAAATAAATAAATTGAGTGTTTTATTTTCTCCTAAATAAGTGGCAATTTTATTGAGTTCTGTACTAATAATTTGTCTATTTTTGCCAGTGTTATTAATTATTGCTTTAATTGTAGAATTATCGGCGGTGAGTTGATGTTTTTTTAATTCGAGGGCAACAAAATGATGAATGTCGGATTCTTTTTCGACATAACCAGGAATTGCTATAAAATAGGGATTTTCTTCAATAATTTTGCGTAAGGCAGATTCTTTATCGAGTTCTTGAGCATAAATTAAAATAAAATTCGCACTTTGATTATTATGATTGAGGGTTGAAAACAATGTTTTTAAGGCAGAGATTGAATCTTTTTCGGGATAGCGTATAATAATTAATTTTCTATCTCCAAGCATTGGAATTGAAAAAAATTCATCTAGTAAAACACCTTGATCTTCTTTGATTTTTTGATTATTAAGGTTAGTTACTAAAAATTGATCTTGTAAATTAGGAACAATGTTTTTAGCAATTAATTCGAAACGAAAATTGTTAAGCAAAATATTGGGTCCATATAATAAACAACCAGCTATTTTAGCTTCTTTGATGTTCTTTAAATAATTATCGATGTTAATATTTTTTTGCAGAATAGCCATGGTTATTGTAGTCTAGGAAAAACAGGATAAAATGTGGAAATTTGATGATTATCTTGCCAAGAAGTGGTTAGATTTAAAAAATTTCGTTGATCACTTGCGATATTTAAAATATCTAAAATTTTATGAGCAGAAGTTGGAATGAAAGGCAAAAGCATAATACCAATTATTCTTATGGCATCTGTAGTTTGCAATAAACATTGCTGCATTTCGGATATTTTATTTTGTTTTTTAAGATTCCAAGGTGCAGTATCGTTGAATTGCTTGTTAATTAAGCTAGCAAAATCAATAATAGCTGATAACGCTTTATCATAAGAAAATTTTTGCATAGCGGTAAAAAATTGTTGGCTATAAGTTTCGCATAAAGAAATAGCAGAATGTGAGGCAATAGGTAGACCAAAAGAAAACTCTTTGCTAACCATAGTTAAGCATCTTTGCACTAAATTGCCAATATTGTTAACAAGTTCCGCATTGATGCGTTTGATGAGGTTGTTGCGAGAGTAGTCGCCATCATTACCAAAAGGCACTTCTTTTAATAAAAAATAGCGAAAATAATCAACTGCAATACTTAAAGTAGAATTTTGATTTATGAAATTTAGGGCAGGGGGGGGTAGTTTATTTTGCAAATAAGCAACTTCTTGATAAGGGCAAATAACATTGCCAAGAGATTTTGAAATTTTTTGCCCAGAATTTGTCCACCAACCATGAGCATAGATAATGTGTGGTAAATTGATGTTGGCTGCCATCAAAAAAGCTGGCCAATAAACCGCATGAAATCTGATAATATCTTTTCCGACAATATGAAGTGGAATTGCTTCTTGCCAAAATTGTTGATATTTTAGTGAATTATTAGCAAAATCAAGGGCGGAAAGATAGTTAGTAAGGGCATCGAGCCAAACATAAATAATGTTAGAAGTATCGTTTGGCACTTTAACTCCCCAAGTAAAAGAATTTCGAGAAATTGATAAATCTTTCAAGCCGTTTTTAACAAAAGAAACCACTTCGTTATATCGTGAAATTGGCTGGATAAAATGGGGATTTGTTTCGTAAAAGGCTAATAATTTTTCTTGAAAAGCTGAAAGTTTAAAAAAATAACTTTCTTCTTTGTGCCAAGTAACTTCTGCACCACTTGGAGCTTTGCCATCAATAATTTCGTCGGCAGAATAAAAAGCCTCGTCGCGCACTGCATACCAACCTTCATAGACACCTTGATAAATATAGCCTTTTTCATATAAGATTTGCCAAAATTTTACTACATTATCAGTGTGTCTAGTTTCGGTAGTTCGAATAAAGTCGTTATTGCTTAAATTGAGGAATTCAGTTAACTGGCGAAATTTTTGCGAAACTTCATCACAAAACTCTTGTGGAGGAATATTTTTTAAGAAGGCAGATTTTTCAACTTTTTGACCATGTTCGTCTGTGCCTGTTAAAAAATAAACTTGACAATTATTGAGTCGATAAAATCTGGCTAAAGTGTCGCAAGCAATAGAAGTATAAGCATGTCCAATATGAGGAGCATCATTTACATAATAAATAGGGGAAGTGATGTAGATGTTTTTTGTCATAAACCTAATAAATTAAATACTTCGGAAAGTTTTTTACTTGCTTGTTGTTGAGCTTTTTGATTGCCTTGGTTGATTATTTTTTGTAAATAAGTTTGGTCAGCTAATAATTTTTCTGTTTTTTGCCAAATAGGAGAAAGACAAGAAATGATTAAATCTGCTAAATCGGTTTTGAATTTGCCATAACCACTATGTTGATAGTTATTAACAATAGTTTGTGGTTCTTGTTTGTTTAAGCTTGCAAAAATATTGATTAAATTATAAAGTTCTGGCTGTTGTTTTTGGTTATATATAAAGCAACCCGTAGAGTCGGTTTTGGCTTTTTTGATTTTATGTAAAATTTGTTCTGAACTGTCGGTGAGGTTTATTTTAGCTAAATCGGAAGCATCAGATTTACTCATTTTTTTGCTGGCATCTTGCAAAGACATTATCCTTTTGTTTTGCTCAAAAATAAGAGGTTGAGGTAAAGTAAATAAATTGCTTGCAAAGTTGCGATTAAAAGCAGAGGCAATATCGCAGGTAAGTTCTAGATGTTGTTTTTGATCTTCGCCAACTGGCACAAAATTGGTGTTGTAAAGCAAAATATCGCAAGCCATTAGCACAGGATAAGCAAATAAGCCTAAATTTATTTTTTCTTCTTTAAGTTTTTGGCTTTTATCTTTAAATTGAGTCATTCTTTTTAGCCAACCCAAAGGTGTGATGGTGTTTAAAACCCAAGCTAATTCAGTATGTTGTGACACTGCACTTTGTATGAAAATCGTAGATTTGGTAATATCTAAACCACAGGCCAAATAAATAGCTACAGTAAGTAGAGTGCTTTGTTTTAGTTGTTGCGGATTTTGTAAAACAGTGATGGCATGAAGATTCATTACTCCAAACCAACATTGATGATTATTTTGCAGTGGAAGCCAATTTAAAATTGCACCTAAATAATTGCCCAAATGAGGGCTACCTGTTGATTGTATACCAGAAAAAACTATTGCCATTAGTTTAGTTAAGTTTATTTTTAATAATTAATGGAATCTGTGATAAAATAAATAAAATCGACAATAAAGTTGCTCCTAATATTTTGAAATTTACCCAAAAGTCGGTGCTAAAATTACGCCAAATTAACTCATTGATAATTGATAAAGTTAAAAAAAATAAAGCAAAATTAAGAGAAAGTTTTTGCCAAATATTATCTGGCAATTGAATTTGTTTGTTAAATAAATAAGATAATATTTGTTTTTTGGTAAAAAAAGAATAAAACAACAATAAAGAAAAAAATAAATTGATAATGGTAAATTTTATTTTAAGAAAATTTTGATCGTTGTTATAAATTGCTAAACCGCAAAATATCGCAAAAACAATAGTAGTAAAAGTTGTCATTTTAGGAATAGATTTTGTTTTGATATAGCCAATTAAAATAACTAAAACACTAGTAAAAATCATAAGTAAAGAAGCTGTTAATAAAGCATTAGAGCCGATATTGAATTTATAGCTAGCAAAAAAAACAATTAA
>JBILTH010000187.1:0-2913 GCA_044371635.1 Rickettsiales bacterium | reverse complement strand
GCATATCCTAAATGCTTAATCTCTACATCAACAAAGTCCTTTGCCCATTTATAGAAATTAGTGTACTCCCTGAACGGACTTTTATTTGACAAAGTAAACAAATGATAAAATTGCGAATAACTCTCAGGCGTTGATGTTCCGCTTAACAATATCATAGGCAAATCCCCAAACCTGCTTTTAACATCTTTATGGTATTTAGAAGGCTTTGGATAACTTGAATAGCCATGTACCTCATCAACAATAACAAAGTCAAAATCATTTTCAGCAATTTTATGAAGGCTTTCTCTGTTAATAGTTGTTAATTTAAAAGTAAAACTAAAGTTTTGATAATCGCTTTCAATGCTGGATATAGCTTTTAACTTCGTTATAAATAACACGTTCTTTGCGCCAAACTTTTCAGCGGTTGCAAGTGCGGTCAAACTTTTTCCAGTCCGAACCTCCATCGCAAAAAGTAAAACATTTTTAACCTTTAGCCTTTCGCTCGCTTCAGTGCTAATTTGCTCTTGGTATGGTCTTAAAGTGTGCATAATTTATTTTTAAATTTTTCTAATAAATCCTTATCATTTGCTAAAATATTTAAAGCGTTTTCTAATATTGAATTTCTAACATCTGTAATATCCCCATTGGTTACGCCAGTATGAAAAATTTTAAATAATTCAGAAACTCTGCCACTACTCGAAGCCATTAAGTCAAAGTCTTTAAAATTATAGCAAACCAATAATAAAGCATCATCATTTGTAATATGTTTGCCATATTCTTTTACCGCATTAAAAAGGTCTAATCTGTAATCCATTGTTTATTTTTTTATTGTTACTACTCCTTTATCTTTTATTACTTTTAGCAATGCTTCATTGATTTTAGCAAATTTTATGTATTTACCATTTTCATCTAATACTTTTACTTTTGACACTAATAAATCATTAAACCCAAATTCGTTTTTTTGTAATTTAAAAGTTGTAAATTCAAAATTTAATTTTTCCATAATTAAAAAGGTGTATCATATTCGTTTTCGTTATCTTCTGTTTTTATCTCAAACCATCTTTGACCATTTGAATTGCCTTCTAAATATTCAAAGCCTTTATATTTACAATATTTTTCAATCCATTTAACAAAGGTTTTAACTTGAAGCCATTTTTTAAAGTCTTGGTACTCATCAACAAAAATATTAAATATATCTTTTTTGCCATGTCTTATATTTCTGCTTAAATTTTCACTTTCATCAATCCACTCATAAAACTCCATTGAACTTTCAGCAATGAATTTTCTTAATTTTAAATTTTTAGCGTTTTGACTTATCAATCCATTTTTAAAATACATTTGTAAACAATAAACCATGTAATTGTCAAACTTTTCAAAATCTATTAACTCCCAATCGTCAAACAACTGCCTGCCAAACTCATCAAAAGGGGTTAATTTGCCATTATAATATTGTGCTATTTCTAATTCATGCCTACGCCTATCATGACTATTGCCTTCGCCTTTAATCGCATAGTTAGTGCTTAATAACATCTTTGGACTTTCTTCAACCGTTAACTTAACCGCATCTTTATTTTTACGCTCCAGCGTCATGCCTTCGGTAACTAAACTAAATTTATTTTCAAAGTTGAAATTTTTTAAAACGTCATCAAAAACTAAAATTTGTGTTTCGGGACTTACCGTTTGATATGGAAAGCTTTTTTTGTCATCAAAGGTTTTTCCGTCTAAAATTGATACTTTTCTAATCTGTTTTAATCCCTGAACTAATAAACCTTTTCCTGTACCTCCTTCTGGGTTTTGACTTATAACCTCATCATTTAAGATAATAGCCTTGTTATTCATTTTGTTTTTATAGGTGCTTAATAAATACCCTAAAGTACACTCCAAAGACAACGGCTCTTGGTTGCTTACGTTTTCAATGAATTTTTTATAATCATTTTCAAACTCATCATGTTTTACAAAATCTCTGTTTATAATTTGGCTTTTAAAAATATAGCCATCAACATCAATATAATCAACTAATTTAATTTCGTTTTTTGTAACCTCTAAAATGCCATTTTTAAAAGCGATAAATGATTTAATTTTGTTGTCTTTTAACATTAACAAATCAATACTTTCAACCATCAATAAAAGGTTTTCTGAAAACAAATTTTGATAACCAGCACAATATTTCCAAACATCAATCTCCCCACGTTCTAATAAATAATTCAAAACAAAATCTTTTATCTTTTCTATTGACGTTTCGACAACTATATTTGATTGAATGTTTACAAAATTAGCTTTTTGGCTTTCATTTGGGAAGTGCTTTTTAAATCCGTTTCGCTCCAAAAATAACTTATATTTTAATAAGTCAATTTGTATTTTTTCTTTATCGCTTATAAACCAAAAATCCTCAACCTCATCAACCTCTTTTATTTCATTATAAATCTCTTCGCTTATTTTGTGCTTTTCAATTACTTTTTTTTTGCCTTGTTTTAAATCAGTTTTAATTTTATCAATCCTTTGATAGTTCTCAAAATACTTACAACCAAACTGCCTTTTCCTGTATGCACTTTTAATAGTTGTTAAGGCTTCTTTTTCTGAAAAATCCCCAATTATAACATTATTTAAAATATAACCTTCTGCCGTTGTTTGATTAATTCCGTACTCACAAAAAGCACCAGCAATATCAAAAATAAAATTATTTCTTTCTCCCTCTTTAAAATCTTTTTTCCAATTAAAATTCATTATTTTACTAATAATTTTATCCTCATCGGTAATTGGTATTAAAGGCGTTTTTTCTTTTATATCAAAACCTTTGTCAATTATAATTGGATTATAAATTTCAGCATCTAAATTAATATAAATATTTGGATCATAACTTTCAAAGCAAACTCTATCAATATTTGAGTTAACAATATCAAAGTAATCATATTTAAAATCTTCATTAAATTGTTT
>JBILTH010000189.1:0-2928 GCA_044371635.1 Rickettsiales bacterium | reverse complement strand
CGGTGGTCGCCGTATCATTAAGCAATTTGACTTTATCAGCCGATCCAAGACTATATGCTAAATATCTCATAGAAGTATTTGACATATTGGAGTTAAGGATATTTAACATACCAACAATGCCAGATACAAGAATATAAATTCCATAATCTGTTTCACCTAGAGCATCCAGTACAAGTCGAGTTGTTATTAAACCTAATATTACACCAAGGATGAGTTTGATATAAAGTACAACAGTGTTAAAAATTACCCTATTGGTAGTATTCATTAAACTATATTATTTATATATTACATTTTGGCGTCCAAATACCTTCCAAGTTCTTGATGCCCAAAATCAGGTATCATAAAATAAAATAGATCAACAATTGCTTGTTTTGTCCAAGCTCCTTCTGCCCTTAAGGCTTCTATACTATTTTCAAAATGAGTTAGTTTATCCAGCTCGATATTCAAGTCATTTTTAATGATCCCTAAATTTTCAAAGCGCTCCATATCGAGAACTTCTTTTTCCGTAAAAAATTCTTCGTAGTCTTTCTCTCCGGTTGTATCGCTTTTGGTAAATAAGCAAGGCCAATATTCGTGATTGGTAATTGGTAATTGGTAATTAGTATTGAAAAAATGTCGTGCTTCTTCTTCAGAAGAACAAATGTAAGGTTCATACCCCAATTGCTTAAGATAATTAACTGCTATTTCAGCAAAGGTAATGAGGTGCAAACTTTCACTCAGTTTAGGAAAGAAGATATCACGATTATCTCCAAAAATACAGGACATTAAGCATAATTCACCAGACTCTTGTGGCACAACAAAGTACCTTTTTATATCATTGGGTGCTACAATGGGCTGGTGCTTTTGAATGCGTAGATTAAAACCATGTAATAAAGAGCCGTCTGAAAATGCCACATTAGCAAATCGAGCCGTTGAAATTTCAATGTCTGTACTTCTTCGCATCAGAAACATTTCCATAATACGCTTAGAGGCCCCCATCATATTAACAGGGTTTGCTGCCTTATCTGTGGAAACACAAAAATATTTCTTTACACCATTTTTTATTGACTGCCGAATGGTTTTATCCGTATTAAACACATTCACTTGAATCATCCGCATCAACGTGTAAGGATCCTTTTCAGAACGCACATGTTTAAGTGCCGATAGATTCAAAACATAATCATAAGCACCATCTGCTTCAATAAAGGTATCGTATTCGATAGAGCCAATATCAAGCGCAAAGGTTTGAAAATCTCCATCTATATATCCAAAAGAGCTTCTAATATCTCTTACCAACTCCACCATGTTATTTTCACTGATATCAACAACATGGAGTTTTAATGGATTTCTCTTAAAAATCTCTTTTGTAACCGCTTGTCCAATAGAGCCTGCACCACCAATTACTAAGAATCTGGAAGATTGAACGACTTTAGATAACTCCTTCTCGTGATTGGATATATCTTCTGTAAATAGTTCTTTGTTTCGACCTACAAGATTAAGGATATTCATAATTTATCGGAATTGGATCACAGATAACGTTGATTAAGCTTATAGTCGCGGATTATTGACATGTTTAATTTTCGCTCCGTACTGTTCGCTTTACATATTCTGTATAGCTCATTATAATGCGTACCATTTTCTCGCTTACATTGGGCATGGAGTAGTCGGCCACGGGGCGGAATTCAGTGACTAATGACTGGTGACTGGCGATTAGTTTTGATCGTTGACCTACAGCTTGCCGTTCCAATTGGGCGAGGCCCAGGAGAATGCGTTCGGGGTTAAGGCCTACCATCATTACTGAGGCTTCTTCCATGGCTTCGGGGCGTTCGTGGGCTTCTCGAATGTTTAAGGCTCTGAAGTTCATGATTGAGGATTCTTCAGAGATGGTACCGCTATCGGATAAGACCGCAAAGGCGTTTATTTGTAGCGCGTTGTAGTCAGAGAAACCGAGGGGTTTTTGCCATTGAATCAGTGGGTGGAGATGGAACGTGGATGACGCAGGTTGGGCAGATCCACACGGATTTAAATGTTCAAGACGTTTGCGAGTACGTGGGTGCGTGGAAACAATTATCGGATAATGATAATTCTCAGCTATCTGGTTTAGGGATTCTAGTAAACCAAAGAAGTTTTTGTCATTACTAATGTTTTCTTCACGGTGGGCGGAGACTACGAAATACTTATCTTTTTCAAGACTCATTCGCTTCAATATATCACTGGCTTGAATCTTCGGCATGTAGTGGATTAATACCTCTAACATGGGTGAACCTGTTTTGATGATTCTATCAGCTGGTAATCCTTCTCTTAACAAATACTCTCTTGCAATGTCGGAATAGGTTAGGTTTATATCAGCAATATGATCCACAATCTTTCGATTGGTCTCTTCAGGTACTCGCTGATCGAAGCATCGGTTTCCCGCTTCCATGTGGAAGATGGGGATATGACGTTTCTTCGCGGGTATCGCACATAAACACGAGTTGGTATCTCCTAACACCAAAAAGGCATCTGGCTTGACCTCTTCTAAAATAGGATCTATATTGATTAATATTTGACCGACGGTAGCAGTGGCAGTTGTTCCTGCAGCGTTAAGAAAATAATCAGGCTTGCGTACGCCCATGTCTTCGTAGAACACTTCGTTGAGTTCGTAGTCGTAATTCTGACCTGTATGGACAGTGATATGTTCGATGGCGGGACTTGCGTCCAGGGCAGCCATTACTCGTGAGAGGCGGATGATTTCAGGTCTTGTACCGACTACAGACATTACTTTTAACTTCTTCATATTTTAAATGGAACGCGGAAAACGCTGATTGGGCGGATTCTCGCGGATTATTTGTTTGTAAATATTTTTCGTTTGAATTGAGGCTTCTTACCATAGTTTAGTAATAAGCCTACTTCAATACCTGTAGCTTTTAAGTAATTTATCAATTGATATTCAGGTTCTTCAGAGAGTGT
>JBILTH010000212.1:0-2977 GCA_044371635.1 Rickettsiales bacterium | reverse complement strand
CTCACCACCGAGCGGCAAACGCCTCCAGCCCCCGGCGAGCTTCCGTTTAGCCAATACTTTCTCTTCAGATGATCTCGTGGGAAACCACTGTCGCCCCGCAGACTTCTTTTAGTGGGTCAACGGAGCGATCTGACGTTCGCCCAAATAACCCCGGCGCCGGGGCGTCTGTAACATGGAGCGACCGTGCCACAACAACTTCGTCCTACAACTGGTCGCGGACTGAGTATTACTCGACGATCAACGGGTCACTGAACCCCGGCGGGGCCGTTTTTGGCAACACCTCAACAAGCTACGTTTCTGTTTTAGGGACTACCAATTCAACGCAGGGCAATAGCTACACGCTTCGCTCGGTAATGAACATCACCTCAACAGAGGTCACCCGCGAATATACTTACAAGGCAACTGGAACAGAAACGGTTGAAACAACAGCGCACACTACGACAGTTTTTGAGGGAGAGTCGCAAACATTTGCTTGGTCTGTTCCTGCCATTTCAACCATTACAACAACCACGGATTACGCAACAGCCGCCGAATCCTGCTTAACAACCACAACGGGGCCAGACACGATTGCCACACCGATCCGCGCCACCGTGTTGGTTGCCGACAAAAACGAGGTTATCTGGGCGGCAAACACGACGGCAGCAACGGCCCTGTCGGCATTGCAAGCCGCATCATCTGTCGCCACTTCTGGAACGAGGTTTACCATCATGCCGCACACGGCAACGATGGTTGCGGTTGCGGCTAACACGACGGAAACAACGGAAGTTGCGCTGCCTCTTGTTTCTGGCTCATTTCAGCACACGCAAAGCAACTACATCATCAACGAGCGCGCAGTCGTCGAGGATTACAACTTTCTGCCGCATCAAACGTCTTTGGGCGTCGGCGGTTCGTTTGAGACGTTGGCAACGAACACACAGTTTACGGTGGCCGCAGCCGAAACAATCACGGCAACGAAGTCGCGGGCAACGGAAACACGGTGCGCGCAATCCACCACAACCGCTCTTGCCCATTTGAATGGCGCGTCTTTTTCCAGCAGTCAAACGCTTACCAGCACATTCAGCCGCGAGCATACACAAGAGACAGCGGAAACATCCACATACAGTCTTACCGAAGAGGTGGTTGCTTACAATATTCCCGAAACTTGGAACAACACGAATGAATGGACGGCATACACATGGACGGCCAGCTACAACGCCACAACTTCCAACCAGCTAACCACGTTTCAGCGACAGGCGCAGGGGATTGCGACATCACGACAAACACCATTGCAAAGCTATGAGGGCAGAAGCGGCGTGGTGGACGTTAGCGGAAGCGCCAAACTTGGCTACACGATGGGAAGCACGCTTGGTTTTGGTTTATTTGCTGACAATAATGTGATGGCCCAAGTCGAGCGGAGCATTTCTTCGGTATTCCCTGGCAATCGTGAGTTTTTAAGCGAAGAAGAAGCCTTACCAATTAGCGCCACCTTTTCAGGACTGCGCGCCACGTTAGCCTTTCCGGGGTCAACATCCACAACCACCACGACCACCAGCCTTTCGGCCTTTGGAGATGCGCCTCGCGTTTACGGCGGCGTTGGCGGGTCGCTGTGGAGGTCGGCTATCGACGCGGCCAGCCTTGGACAAAGCGAAACGCTGTATTTCACTTTGCCGCGTGGCGTCTATTCGGCCAACGGATCGACGTTTTCAACTACGGGAAAAACAACATCACTGACAGCGGGCGAGGGGCCAAGCAGCGCGCCACCGATGCCTGTTAGCTTCATTGTTGGCACAACGAGCGCAAATGCAGGCAATCAAATTTGGTGGACGGTGCCGCGCAATAGTCACGCCTCCTTGCAAGAATTGACGCAGGGCGCAGCCTATTCCGCGCCTTGACACCCACCCCGCCCGCGAGTGCTGGCAATAGCTACATACGCGACCAAAAGCTATTTCTACGCTTGGCCGCAGTTCCTTCGGCGCATCGCCGCCGCAGCCGGGCATCACGCCGAGGCGCATTTCATTCTGGCAACCGACCAGTCGGACGAGGCCAAGCAGGCCATCGAGGCAGCGCGCCACGAACTTCCCGAAGGGTGGCGCATCCAAGCCGTGCAGCTTCCGCTCGATGACGGGGGAGCGGAGGGCAAGGACTACCAGACGCCCGCACAAATGCGGATTGCCGCGTTGCAGGGTGCCGCGTTTTCCGCTGCGAGGAAGATCCGCGCCACGGCCTTGTGGTCGGTGGAGGCCGACAACCTTGTGCCTGCCGATGCCCTCCGTGTGGCCGAGTGGGCGCTGCAAATGCCGCAGGCGGATGGGTCAAACTTTTACGATGTTGCCGCCGTGACGTATCCGAATGGCCTGTTTCTTGGGGGCAATGGCACGCCCCAGAACCCGATTGCCGAAGACTTCACCGAGAAGGAAAGGCGACTACCACCGCGCCTCGTTCGCGCCTTGGAGGCTTGCCGCGAGCGGCTAAAGGGCTGCAAAGACCAGAAGATCGGCGACAAAGAGGGCAAGCGGTTGGGCCGACTCCACGAGCGCGTGAAGAAATGCCCGCCAGACGGAAACGTCTTTGAGGTCACGGCCAAGCACGGATGGCGGCGGAGGGGATGGATGGACTATGCGTTCCCCGGAATCGGTCGCGGGGCCATTGTGCCGTCCGATTGGTGCGGCCTTGGCTGCACACTCCTATCGGCAAAGGCGCTGGCACTGGCAACCTTTGAGGGCTATGACGGCAGGGGAACACAAGACCTGTTCCTTTGCTGGCACCGATGGCACCCGGCAGGGCTGCGGATTGCCTGCATACCGCATTGTGTTGCCGACCATGTGAAGCGGGACAAGGACGGCAAAATTGTCCACCACCGGGCCTATCACGAAACAGAAGGCGAATACCGGGGGCATCTCCGCGTTCGTCAGCAGGAATGGATGCCATGTTAGCCACCCTCCGCCCACTCACCGCCCACCTCGATGAGCGAGGCAGGCTCACCGAAATCTTCCGGGCC
>JBILTH010000160.1:0-2996 GCA_044371635.1 Rickettsiales bacterium | reverse complement strand
AAAAGCTTCAAAAAGCCTCAAGCTGTATGGATATACAGCTTTCGTTTTTTAAAGTTTTTATCTCAAAAATATTTTGTTAGATTGATTAATTTTAAAGTTAAAATGGTATAATCTATGAAAATAATAAGTTTATTTTCTGGTGCTGGTGGGCTTGATTTAGGCTTTAAAATGGCAGGATTTAACACTATTTACGCCAATGAATACGATAAAACTATATGGCAAACATTTGAAACTAATTTTGTTAATAGCAAACTTGATAAACGCGATATTAGAAAAATCAATAGTACTGAAATTCCTGATTGTATTGGCATAATTGGCGGTCCGCCTTGTCAAAGTTGGAGCGAAGCAGGATCATTAAGAGGAATAAACGATGCAAGAGGTAAATTATTTTTTGAATACATCAGAATCATCAAAGAAAAAAAGCCATTATTTTTTTTGGCTGAAAATGTTTCTGGCATTTTGCATGATCGCAACAAAGAAGCTTTTAATAAAATATTAAACGAGTTTAAAAATATCGGCTACGATGTTAAATATCAATTATTAAATGCTAAAAATTATTATGTCCCACAAGATAGAGAAAGAGTTTTTATAATTGGTTTTTTAAAGCCAGTTAATTTTCAATTTCCACAGCCAAATAACAATTATCTCACTCTAAAAGAAGCAATCTTCGATCTAAAAGATAATGTCAAATCATATAATCAGCAAGAATTAGATAGTTTTAATCACGAATATTATATTGCGGGTTTTTCAACTATTTTTATGTCAAGAAACAGGGTAAGAAACTGGAACGAACAATCATTTACTATCCAAGCCGGGGGCAGGCATGCTCCACTTCATCCGCAAGCTCCAAAAATGGAATTTATCGAACAAAATAAAAGGCAGTTTAAAAAAGGTAGCGAACATTTATATCGTCGACTTTCGGTACGCGAATGTGCAAGAATTCAAACTTTTCCTGACGATTTTAAATTTATCTATAGTAACATTTTAGATGGATACAAAATGATAGGAAATGCAGTTCCTGTGAATTTAGCTTATGAAATTGCAAAACAAATTCTAAAATACATTGCTTATGAAAACTAATATTTTACAAGCCATAATAGAGATTATTGATAATAACTTATTTAGTATAAAAAAATACAAAGACTTAAATTATAAAATAAATATCAATAATATGGGTGAAGCTTTAGAAAATTTTATTAAAGATTCTTTATGTTCTGGTTTTCATCTAGAAAAAAGCGAAAAAATAGTAATTCAAAACAAGTATTTTTCTTATTTAGGCAATCAAAACAATCCTCCTGATTTAATAATTAGACAAGGAGATGCTTTTGAGATAAAAAAAATAGAAAGCAACGAAGGTTTTATTGCCTTAAATAGTTCTTTTCCTAAAGATAAATTATATAAAAATAGCAACATGTTAACCAATGATTGTAAAAATTGTGAAGAAAATTGGCTAGAAAAAGATATTTGTTACATAATTGGCCACATTGATAAAAACGAACAAATAAAAAGTTTATGGTTTGTTTATGGAAATTGTTATGCCGCAAATCCAAAAACATATTCAAGAATTAAAGATGCAATCACTGAAAATATTAAAGATCTCCCAATTGAATTTTTTACAACTAATGAGATTGCAAAAGTAAAAAAAGTTGATCCATTAGGAATTACCGATCTAAGAGTTAGAGGCATGTGGAGCATAAAACATCCAGCCAAAGTATTTGAATACATAACAACAAAAAATACAAAACCACACATTAAAGCATTAATGTTGAAAGAAAAATTCTACTCTTTCGAATCGAATTTAATTAAAAAAATATCGAGCAAATGCAATATAAAAAATGTCAAAATCCAAAATCCAAATAATCCAGCTAATTTACTTGATGCTGTTTTGCTTGAATACGAATTTAATGCTTAAAAAAATATAGAACCTAGGTAATTTTATTAGAAAAAATTTTTGCAGTTAAACTTTTTAAAGAAAGCGAATCGCAAGAAGATGATAAAAAACATAGTTTTTAGCGGTCAAGAGACGATGTCACAAACAAAAGAAACAACAATGTTTTTGTTTCTACAAAGCCAGTTTATCGAGCTTTAACCGAAGATTTTTTATGATAAGATTTTTGCGATAAAACATAATACCATTTCAACTTTAAAATTAATCAATCTAACAAAATATTTTTGAGATAAAAACTTTAAAAAACTATTGCCTATACATTAATACCAGCGGAGAGTTTTTAAAGATTTTTAGCTAAAAAAAATGAAACTATATTTAAAATTATAAATGAGAGATTTGGCAAGCTTTAAACAATTCTAGTTTATTTTCATATCTACTAAAGCTATAATTTGCCTAAATAAAACCTACAGCAAAACAAGTATATTATGCCGTTTTTCATATTTACTTACAAAAAAATTTAAAAAGAAATTTTGAGATATTTTTGCCTACAATAAAACAGCCAATAAAACAACTAATAAAACATCAGTTTATACAAATATTAGTGTGAAATACAATCAACAAAATTTTCGATAAATTTGCTTACAAAAGATTTTTCTTGTCCACACAGATTTTTATCTTAGGGCAACTGTTACATCCCAAATTATATTTTACTTTTTTGCTAGTTTTGAGGAGAAATTTTAGTTATTTTTAGATTCATATTAAACATATCGTGTTGTTGCATTAGCACAACTGAAAATAATATCTTGGTTGCATTAGCACAACTGAAAATAATATCGTGTTGCATTAGCACAACTGAAAATAATATCTTGGTTGCATTAGCACAACTGAAAATAATATCTTGGTTGCATTAGCACAACTGAAAATAATATCGTGTTGCATTAGCACAACTGAAAATAATATCTTGGTTGCATTAGCACAACTGAAAATAATATCGTGTTGCATTAGCACAACTGAAAATAATATCGTGTTGCATTAGCACAACTAAAATAATATCGTGTTGCATTAGCACAGCTAAAAAAAAATTAGGCTAAAAATAGGTAAAATTTAT
>JBILTH010000158.1:0-3006 GCA_044371635.1 Rickettsiales bacterium | reverse complement strand
TCTCATAAAACAACAAAAAATAATATTAGTCGACATAACTGCCAAATGGTGCATAACCTGTCATGCTAATAAAATTCTAGTTTTGCAAAGCAAAGAAATTGTCGATTTATTAGAATCAGAACAAATAGTCGGCTTGAAAGCAGACATCACTTCTCCTGATGAAGATATTATAAATTTTATGAAAAAACATAATAGAGTTGCAATTCCTTTTAATGCTGTATATGGGCCACATGCTCAAAATGGTTTGTTAGCTAATGAATTACTTAATAAAAAAGAATTGCTTGCTTTAATTAAACAAGCTCAAGGTCAAAAATAAAGTTTATCAATAACAATGTATCGATTATATCATCATCCACTTTGTCCTTTTTCACGTAAAATACGCATGCATCTTGCTGCCAAAGAAATTGGTTTTGAGTCTACCATAGAAAATTTTCTTGAAAGAAGAACCGAATTTATCGCTCTAAATCCTGCTGGCAACCTACCAATTTTAGTTGATAGTGAAAACCAAAATGTAGTAGTGGGTAGCAATGTTATTAGTGAATATATCGAAGAAAAATATGATGAATATGATTTTTTAGGAATTAATATCAATAAAAGAGCAGAGGCTAGAAGATTGCAAAATTGGTTTGAACAAAAATTTTATCACGAAGTGACCGAATATATTGTTTATCAAAGATATTTTAATCGTTACCTCGATTATCAAATAAAATCTCCAGATACCGAAATTTTACATGTCGCTCTACGTAATTTAGCAGTTCATCTTAGCTACATCGAATATCTGTTAGAAAATAATAAATATTTAAATGGCGATCAAATTTCTATTGCCGATTTTTCTGCTGCCGCACAACTTTCGATACTCGATTATTTTGGTGATATTAATTGGCATCATCATATCAATGTTAAAGAATGGTATGTTTTGCTAAAATCTCATCGTTTTTTTAATGATATTTTAAAAGATAGAATAACTAATATTTTTCCACCACCTCACTATTCTCAACTTGATTTTTGATTTTTATGCTATTTTAACTTAATAATATTTTGTCTAAAATATTATTTTTAATTAAAAAAATAATATTCAGCTCAATTTCTTGTTGCAATTTTTAATTTGAAACATTAATCTATTGATCTAATAATTTTGTAAATTCTGTTTGTGTTATCAAATGAAAAAAGTAACAATTACCTTTGTGGTTTCAGGCGAGTCAAAACATTGTGAAGTTCCAGTTGGAACCACTGTGTTAGAAGCCGCTCATCAAAACAATATCGATCTTGAAGGTGCTTGCGAAGGTTCTTTAGCTTGCTCTACTTGTCATGTTATTATTGATGAAAAATTTTATAACAACCTACCACAACCTGCCGAAGACGAAGAAGATATGTTAGATTTGGCTTTTGGTCTTACTCCAACTTCTAGGCTTGGTTGTCAAATTGTAATGAGTCAAGAATTAGATGGTTTGGTTGTTTATGTACCAAATGAAACCCGCAATATTTCTAATTAAAAACAAAAATCTATGAAAAAATCTCTGATTATTAAATTAGCAGTTGCTATTGTTATTGTTTTGTTATCTTATTGTGTTTTTTGGCTTTTTAAAATTGGTCAATCCGAAAGAAAAATAACCAGTATTGTGCAAAAATCAAAAATTATTTCTTTTGATAAAATATCTAGCTCTGGCTTTCCATTTTCGCAAAAAATTACCATAGAAAATTTAAAAATTAATATTCCAGTTAATGCGATAATAAAAAGAAACTTTATTGTTAAAAAATTTGAAATTTCTTCTAGTATTTTTTCTAATAATTTTAAAGCAAAAATAACAGATGAAATAGAAGTTAAAACCGCTGAAAATAACAATTCTTATCTGCTTCAATTTAATTCTGATCCAGAAATATTTTTTAATGTAATAAATAATTCTGTTTCCGATTTTTCTTACTCCGACTCAGGCTTTAAAATTGTAGATACTAAAAATAACTCCACTGTTCATACCGCTAGTTCTATGACTTTCTCCCTCCCTTCTCCTTTTATTTTTGAGCAAGAAGATTCACAAAATATAGTAAGCATCTCTTTAAATATTAAGCAACTCACAGGTTATTCGTTTTTAAATTTTTATAAAAATGTTTTTGAAGATAAAATTATTGAGGGTATTAAAACTGGTGAGATAAAAATTAATCTAGGTTCTCAAACCAATCCTGTTGCTTTAGATCCTAATGTTCTTAATAATTTAGCCACAACTAATCCTGTTCTTTTTCAACAAATACAACAGTTAACTATGCAAATGCAGATCAATCCAAACAATGCCGTTGAAATTAACAATCAAATACAACAATTATTAATGCAGGCAAGTGCTAATGCTCAAGCCAATATTCAAAATAATCAACAATTGGCTCCTGCACAAGTTCCTAATATACAGCCAGGTGTTGCAAATGCAAATATTGCAAACACAAATTCCGCAGTGCCTAATCAACCAAATTCAAACAATCAAAACATTAATACACAGGTCATTCAAGTTCCTGTAAAAGCAAATGCAGAGCAGCCAAGTGTTGCAAATTCTGGTCAAAATAATGTTGCTTCTCCACAAAATATGCCTACCAATCCTTCCTCTTCTTCTTCACAATCAACAGAGCAAGCACAAAATATGGTTCCTGCTAATAATGGTGAGCAGGTTGTTAATGTTCAGCCTAACAACAATGTTGCCAATATAGAAAATCAAGAAAATGTCAATCAAGCTTCGTCAAACAATATGCCTTTGACCACAAATCAAGATTCTATAAAAGAAAATACCATTGCCAGTCAAGATAAAATAGATATTTCTCTTGAAATAGAGATATCTTCAACTCCTGTAGAAAAAACAAAAGCTAATGCTGAAGTTCCTGTCGATCCTTCTTTAGTAGAAGAAAATAACGAACAATATGCTCAAAACATATTTATAAAATCGATGAATTTTTCTCATGAAAAATATAAAATATCTGTAAATGGTAAGTTAGTTTCTTTACTTGACGATATTAATTTATCTGGTG
>JBILTH010000203.1:0-3009 GCA_044371635.1 Rickettsiales bacterium | reverse complement strand
CTGATATGATCAATTTTACTATCATGTGCTTTTGCTCTAGCTTCTATATCACCTTGCTTCATTCTAAGTGAATGAGTAATATTTCTGAGTTGATTGTTCTTATTCTTTACGTCTTTTCTAATACCAGGACGAAATCTTGCTAATGGTCTTGCTTTTTGGGTTTTAATATCTGACTGCAACTGCCTAGCTTTATTTGCAACCTTAGGAATACTTTTATCTGGCATTGATCTAAAATTTCTTTCCTTCCAATCTTGATCTTCATACATAGATTGGTAGGCTTCTAATAGATTAGTCATTAGGTTAAAAAATTTTTAATTATTTATTTCGGCTATATACTGTAGTTTTTAATACACACTACATGTCAACATTTTCTTCGTTTACAACAGAAGTACAATATGATGACAAGTCTGGTGAATACTTTATTACATTCCCAGATGAGATCGTCGATGAGATGCAATGGAAAGAGGGCGATACTTTAGAGTTTGAATACTTTGATCACCATGACACTCCAGGTATTCGCATACATAAAGTAGGAGACTGATTTAAATAATATGTCTAATTGTAGTCCAAAGAAAGATCCAGTAGATGCTAAGTTAACGTTTACATACCCACAGTGCCCTGCACCACAAGAAGGTCCAGCAGCTCAGATTACCATAGAATTTCCTTATATTGAGAAATATTGGTATGAAGTAAGACCTCCTAGCTTAGCAAATAAAACCATACGGAATGGAAGCAAACAGGAAAAGCTTCGTCGCACTGTAATTCAAGTACCTGCTGTTGATGCAGAGAATTCAGATGGTGACAATGTAAACTTTGTTGATCAAGTATTTTATCAGCCAGAGTATGAGATTACTGGTTCTGGTGATAATATTAAAAGTAAGCCAGTATATGAGAGATTCTGCAAGGCAGATAAAGTATATGACGAACAATACTTCTACCATATCTTTGAATGGCCACTAACACATACACTTCCTGCACGTCCAGTGGGAGGCATTACTGTAACTACTCCCCCACCACCTCCACCAGGATCTGAAGGGGGAGCTGAAAGTTGCCCAATCTATGCAGTATCCAGTACAAGTGTTAGCGGTACATTTACACTTAATAGAGTAGACAGTCAAGTAATTGGCCTACCTGAGGGTAGCGTTGCTTACCATGGAGGTACACTCGATAATAAGATATTCTTCTACTATGAGAATACTTCCAATAAAGATATGATTGCTGTTGGTGATGTCATCAATGGATGGACAGTCAACAAAGTAGTCAACTATAACTCTGAGCACCTTAACGAAAAATCTTTGAGGACTACAGAATCTGTTAGAAGAAGAGTTTCTAAGTTTTCTGAGAGGAACAAGACTCCTGGGTTTATCTTCATCAACAAGAATGATGGAGCAGAGGATAGAATTATCAACCTTGGGGACTTAGTGACTGGCTACGGTATTCAGAAGGATACTTATGTTCAGAGCATTCAAGGGCTTAAGATCTTTCTTACTAAACCCTTAAAGTACAAGAGCAAGCAAAAAGTTAGAAACGTTAAGTTCACCAATACTGGTCTAGCAAACAACATCTCAAACCAGATTCTTTGCTATGCTGAGATTAGTGGCGGTAGTGCTCCCTTTGTGAAGGACCAGTACTATTCAAAAGCAACCCCCTCAACTCCCCAGTATACAAGCACTGTTTACCATGTTTTTGACAATAAAAAGAACAAAGACATACAATTGACCACAACTAAAGATATTAAAGTACAAGTTATTAATAAAAACGATGAAGGTGGTTCAAATGACAGTGAAAGTAGGAAATATTACCTAGTTACCTTTTTAGATAATACCACAATTACTTCTAAAAATGATATTCAAATTTCTATTACAGATGATCAAAGTGCATCTGGAGCAGAAAACTCATTTGTGTTTGTATCCAAAGTTGAAGTTGTAAACACTAAAAGCTTTAAAGTATGGTTTAAAACTAACGATAATAAAATCAATACATATGTTCGTGGGTGGTCTGTCACCAGAGTTCAAGGTCAAGCACTGATTCCAGTCAACAGAATTCAAGTTATTGCTGGTAGAGGTATCACAGACAGGTCTGCAGTCTGTGGTGTTTATGTTAGTAACGATAAAAAGTTCTATACTTATACTCCTCTATTCTATTCTAGAGATGGATTCTGCGAATCTACTTACCTAGAAGATGATTTAGGCAAGTTTGCACTTGGCAATGTCATTCTAAATGATGGGTCTACCTACATTCAACAGCAGTTTTTATGTGCTTCACCTGCAACTGACACTGCATATCAAATAAACAACGTATTTTGGACATATTTCAACAGACCTGCAGAGATTAATGAGTTAAAAACTTGGATAGATCGTCTAGCTTCCTCTGATTTCCTTACTATTCAAACCAAAATTGTTGAATCTGAAAAACTTAACCTTGGTGGAAAGACTGTATTGGCAGTCAAAGACTCTGAATGTGATAGTAATATCACACCAGACTACTCAAAAGTCTATTATCCACATAGTGAATTCAATACTTTTAATGAATATATTGCCCCAATACAGAATGATACTGCATATGACCCATGTATTGATACAAAAACACCTAAAACTTACAGCAAAGAAGAGTTAGATAGTATCGTCACTACAAATCTAGGAGGTAGTTTTAACTTCTCTAGCATTAATTTGCCTGAAGAGATGTATAAACAAGTGATTTCAAATGAAAATTCTCTTCAAAATACTCTTTTGAAAGCTATTTCTGCTATTGGTGCTTCAGTTCCTAAGCAAACTACCATTCCAAACCTACCTCCATTGATTGAAGGTGAGAATAAATCCAGTCAAGTATTTAAAACTGAGGGTGCTTATCGTATTCCACCAAGATTTAAGTCACTTGAATACATCATTGAAGACTTTAGTTTCGTCAGTGATTCAAGTTTGTTGCCAGATTCAGATGAAAACAATATTGAAATTCAGATTAAATCTATTCCAAGATGGACTGGAACCGTAAGTCCAGCAAGTGGAGCTG
>JBILTH010000157.1:0-3010 GCA_044371635.1 Rickettsiales bacterium | reverse complement strand
CGAGATATTTACGATAATCAGAATTTGCTTTATATTTATAACATAAGTTTTGAAAATGTTCTTTACTTATTAATTTATGTTGATAAGCAATTTCTTCTAGACAAGCAATTTTTAAGCCTTGTCTTTTTTCGATAGTTTGAATAAAACTTGCAGATTCTAATAGTGAATCTGGAGTTCCAGCATCAAGCCAAGCAAAACCGCGTCCTAATTTTACCACTCCCAAGCTTTGTTGTTGTAAATATATGTTGTTGATATCGGTAATTTCTAGCTCACCGCGTGCTGATGGTTGTAGATGTTTAGCAATATTGATTACTTCGTTATTGTAAATATAAAAACCAGTAACTGCCCAATTAGATTTTGGTTGTATTGGTTTTTCGACAATTGAAACTGCCATATTATTGTTTAATTCAACCACACCATAACGTTTAGGATCGGAAACTTGATAAGCAAAAATCATTGCCTTACATTGTTTTTGAGTAAAAGGCAAAATATGTTGATGAAAATTTCTAAAAGAAAAATCGGAACCATAAAAAATATTATCCCCTAAAATTAAACAAACAGAATCGGAGCCAATAAATTTTTCGGCGATCAAAAAAGCTTCGGCAATTCCAGCGGGGTTTTCTTGTATGGCATATTGTAATTTAAGCCCAAAATTTGAACCGTCACCTAAAAATTTAACAATACTTGGAGTGTCAAGAGGAGTGCTGATAATTAAAATTTCATTAATACCAACATTCATTAAATTGGCTAATGGATAGCAAATCATGGGTTTATCATATACAGGCAACAATTGTTTGCTTATAATATTTGTGAGTGGTGCTAATCTAGTGCCACTTCCACCTGCTAAAATAATGCCTTTCATAAGTTATTTGGTTTTATTATTTTCATCAACAAGAACAATCTTTGGTTGCCAATTTTTTGCCTCAACAATTGATAAAGAACAATAGGCAATAATAATAACTAAATCGCCCTCGCAAGCTTTTCGAGCTGCTGCTCCATTTATTTGAATAATTCCAGAGTTGCGTGGGGCAGAAATTACATAGGTAGTAAAACGCTCGCCGTTATTTAAGTTGACAACATCTACTTTTTCATAAGATAAAATATTAGCTTCTTGTAATAAAGCTTGATCGATAGAAATAGAGCCTTCGTAATGTAAATTAGCACTAGTTACTTTGGCACGATGTATTTTGGCTTTTAATAAATTTAATTGCATAATTTTAGTTGTTTTTAATATTGGAAATATTAAGTTCTTTTAATTGTTTTTCTGTAACTAAAGCAGGAGAATTCATCATTAAATCTTGTGCTTTGCCATTCATAGGAAAAGGAATCACTTCTCGAATATTTGGCTCGTCGGCTAAAAGCATAATGATACGATCAATTCCTGGAGCCAAACCGCCGTGAGGAGGGGCACCATATTTAAAGGCATTAATCATAGCACCAAATTGTTTTTCAACAATTTCTTTGCCATACCCTGCTAAGGCAAAGGCCTGATACATAATTTCTGGTTTATGATTTCTGATTGCACCAGAACATAATTCAACACCGTTGCAAACAATATCATATTGAAAAGCTTTAATAGTGAGTGGATTTTGAGTGGTTAATGCTTCTAAACCCCCTTGTGGCATTGAAAAAGGATTATGAGAAAAATCTATTTTACCAGTGTCAGAATTTAATTCATACATAGGAAAATCGGTAATCCAGCAGAATTTATAAATAGATTCGTCGATTAAATTTAATTCTTGCCCTAGTTTTATACGTATCAAACCAGCAATTTTAGTGGCAAAATTTTCAGATCCACAAGAGAAAAAAACTGCATCACCAGCTTTTAAATTGGCTATTTCTTGCAGATGATTAAGTTGTGAAATGTTTAAAAATTTAGCTATTGGCCCTTTTGCTTCGTTTTTTTCATCAAAAACAATATATGCCAAACCTTTTGCCCCTTGTTGTTGAGCAAATTCGATAGTTTTATCAAAAAATGATCGTGGTTGATTACTGCATTTTGGAGCAGGAATTGCTTTGATAACCTCTTTATTAGCAATAGCCTTGGTGAAAATACTAAAACTAGAGTTAGCAAAAACAATTGTGGCATCGGTTAAAATAAGAGGATTACGTAAGTCTGGCTTATCACTACCATATTTTTGCATAGCTTCTTGATATGGAATTTGCATAAAAGTTGTTTCGATAAGTTTTTTATTGCCAAATTTAGTAAATATATGATATATCACAGGCTCAATTGCTGCAAAAACATCTGCTTGAGTTACAAAAGCCATTTCAATATCGAGTTGATAAAATTCAGGAGAGCGATCGGATCGCAAATCTTCGTCTCGAAAGCAGGGAGCGATTTGAAAATAACGATCAAAACCCGAAACCATAAGTAGTTGTTTAAACTGTTGTGGAGCCTGCGGTAGTGCATAAAACCTACCTGGATGTAAACGTGCAGGAACTAGATAATCTCTAGCTCCTTCGGGGGAAGATGCGGTAAGAATTGGAGTTTGTATTTCGAGAAAACCTTGTTTAGTCATTTCGAAGCGTAAAGCTTGAATAACTCGTGATCGCAATACGATATTGTGATGAGTTTTTTGTTTTCTTAAATCAAGAAAACGATATTTTAAACGTAATTCTTCGGGATATTGCTGGCTTTCATCGTTAATTTGAAAAGGTATTTGTTCTGATAAAGACTCAATATGTAAAGTTTCAACGGCAATTTCAATTTCGCCAGTGGTTATTTTGTGATTAATCAATCCTTTATCTCTTGCAATTACGGTGCCAATAATGGTGATGACCGACTCAAGTTTAATGTTGGCAATGCTATATAAATCTAGGTTAGGATTTTGTTTATTTAAAACTAATTGAGTGAGCCCATAATGATCGCGTAGATCGATAAAAATAAGACTACCATGATCGCGTTTAGAATGAACCCAGCCTGATAACTTTACTGTAATATTAAGATTGCTGATGTTAAGTTGTGAGCAATTATGAGATCGATATTGGTGCATTTTTCTAAATTAAA
>JBILTH010000156.1:0-3014 GCA_044371635.1 Rickettsiales bacterium | reverse complement strand
AAAACGAATTATTTTTTAATAATAATTATTAGAAATAAAAATTTAAACAAAGAAAAGGGGCAAGATTCTTGGGGAATTGTTGAAGGGCATAGCAGATTAATCGTTTTATTATTTCCTTTCCAGTAAACGAAATAAAAGTTCAAAAAATAAAATATAAATGGCAAATATACTGACAAAACAAATATCCGCTAATGAAGGCACTGTTGAATTCGAAATTTGTTTTACTTTATTTGCCATTTTTGGTATAAATTTCAGCTATTTTTAGTCTAATATGTTTACCAATTGATAGATGAACAACAAAAAAATTTATAGCAAGTCTTTTTTTAACTTTTTTTAAAAAACATTGCCAATTTTTAAAATTTGCAAAAAATTTAAAAATTGTCTTGGAAAATAAAAAATAATATGATGAAATTAGCTTTTTTATTTGTTATCAACTTTCATTTTATTAAAAATGCAAAAACTTGTTATTATTTTTTTTCTTGTCTTTGTTGGTTGTGCAGGCAATCATAAACAAACATCGCAACATAATTTAGCGGTAAAGCCAAACGAATTTTGGTGGCCAAATAAAATTAATTTATCTCCCCTGCGTCAGCAGTCTGTTTTGGCTAATCCTTATGGTTCTAATTTTGATTATGCCGCAGAGTTTGCAAAAGTCGATATTGAATCTTTAAAACAAGATATCAAAAAAATCTTAACCACTTCTCAAAGCTGGTGGCCTGCCGATTATGGTAATTATGGCCCATTTTTTATACGCATGGCTTGGCATAGTGCTGGCACTTATAGGCTTGCAGATGGCAGGGGCGGTGCTGGCGGCGGGCAACAGCGTTTTGAACCGCTAAACAGTTGGCCAGATAATGCTAATTTAGATAAGGCAAGAAGGTTGCTTTGGCCAATTAAACAAAAATATGGCAAACAAGTTTCTTGGGCCGATTTAATGGTTCTTTCTGGCAATGTTGCACTTGAATCGATGGGCTTTAAAACAATTGGCTTTGCAGGTGGCAGAGTTGATGATTTCGAGCCCGATTTAGTTTATTGGGGGCCAGAAAATAAATTTATGGCAAGCGATCGTTTTGATAAAAATGGTAAATTAATTAAAAATCTTGGTGCAACTACTATGGGTTTAATTTATGTAAATCCCGAAGGTCCTAACGGCAATGGCAATCCACTTGAAGCGGCAGCCCAAATTCGTGAAACTTTCGCCAATATGGCAATGAATGACGAAGAAACAGTTGCTTTAATTGCAGGCGGTCATACTTTTGGCAAAAATCACGGTGCACACAAAGTAGCAAAATGTATCGGTTCTGATCCTGCAAGTAGTGGGCTTGAATTGCAAGGTTTTGGCTGGCACAATAAATGTGGTAGTGGCAATGGGCCTAATACTGTAACTAGCGGTTTAGAAGGCGCTTGGCATGCTAATCCAACCAAATGGACAATGGGTTATTTAAAAACTTTATTTGCTTACAATTGGGTTAAAACCAAAAGTCCTGCTGGTGCAATTCAATGGATTCCCGAAAAAAATCAAGCAGCAAATACGGTTCCTGATGCTTATGATATCAATAAAAAGCATGCACCAACTATGCTTACAACCGATCTATCTTTAAAAGAAGATAAAAAATATCGCGAAATTTCTCAACACTTCTTAAAAAATCCGCAAGAGTTTGAAAAAGCTTTTGCAAGAGCTTGGTTTAAACTTACTCATCGTGATATGGGTCCAAGAGCTAGATATATTGGCAAACAATCTCCAACAGAAGTTTTTGTTTGGCAAGATCCACTACCAAAAGCAAATTACAAAACAATTAATGTTGCCGATATTAACAATCTCAAAGCCAAAATTTCACAATCTGGCTTAAAAAATTCCGAGCTAATCAAGGCCGCTTGGGCTTCTGCCTCAACTTATCGCCAAACCGATATGAGAGGCGGGGCAAATGGTGCTAGAGTGCGTCTTGAGCCACAAAAAAACTGGGCAGTTAACGATCCGCAAGAGTTAGCAAAAACTATAGAAACTCTAGAAAAAGTGCAGAAAAATTTTAATAAATCTTTAACTGGTGGTAAAAAAGTTTCTTTGGCCGATACAATTGTTGTTGCTGGATCGGTAGCAGTTGAAAAAGCAATAAAAAATGCAGGTTTTAATATAAAAGTTCCAGTTACAATTGGCAGAGTTGATGCCACTCAAAAGCAAACAGATATCAATTCTTTTGCAGTTCTTGAGCCAAAAGCTGATGGTTTTAGAAACTTTTATAGTTCCGATGTTGAAACTTCTCCAATAAATGCCATGATAGATCGTGCTTATATGTTAAATTTAACAGTTCCAGAAATGACAGTTTTAGTTGGAGGTTTACGAGTTTTAGATGTTAATTCAAAACATTGTCAAAAAGGAGTTTTAACTAAATATCCAGAAAAATTAACCAATGATTTTTTTGTTAATTTACTTGATATGTCTTTAGAGTGGAAAAAATCTACAAAATCTGAAAATGTTTTTGAAGCCTATGATCGTAAAAATGGGCAACTTATATGGCAAGCAACTTCGGTTGATTTAATGTTTGGTTCCAGTTCAGAGTTACGTGCGGTTGTTGAAGTTTATGCCAGTGCCGATGCTCAAGAAAAATTCATCAAAGATTTTATAAAAGCTTGGGTTAAGGTTATGAATGCAGATCGTTTTGATTTAAAATAATCGTGCAATAATATCAAATCTCATCTTTAAATGCATAAAGCACAAAATAATTTATAATTTCAAACATCATAAAAGATTTTAACCAAAAAAAAATGAAGTTATATTTGTAATTATAAATGGTAGGCTCTAGACAATTTTAGAGAAGATTTTCTTTCGATTATTTTTTAGCAAAATTTTAGATAAATCTTGTTTTTTCAAAATCTCGATTCATCAAAAAACAATATTTTCTTATGAAGATTTTTTCTTTATATTTGCGATTAGAGTTTTTTTTGAATTCTTCTAGTTTTTCTTTATCTTGTGTGTAGTGAACTAGTCTTGAAAGTGATATGGCTAAAGTCTAGTT
>JBILTH010000155.1:0-3016 GCA_044371635.1 Rickettsiales bacterium | reverse complement strand
TGTATCAACAATATAAAAACCTAGCCAAAGAAACCTCATCAATCTTTTTATAATTATTCTTTATGTCTCAAAATTTACAACAAATAATCAATAAAGCCTTTAATGATGCTCTTAACAATGATCTACCAACCAATATATCTGATTTACAATCAATAAAGCAAGCAGTTGATACTACTATTAACATGCTTGATTTTGGCAAAATTAAAGTTGCCGAAAAAATAGCAGATAATTGGCAAGTTAATCAATGGATAAAGCAAGCAATTTTACTTTCTTTTCGTTTTAATCAAAATTATTTAAGTAAGCATCAATCAAGTGAAGGTGATAATATTTTATTTTATGATAAAGTCAAATTAAAATTTTCCGATTGGCAAAATCATGATTTTGAATTAGCTAACTTTCGAGCATTGCCTGGTGCTGTAGTAAGAAAAGGGGCTTTCATCTCTCAAAAAGTTGTTTTGATGCCTTCTTTTATTAATATTGGTGCTTTTATCGATAGTGGCACGATGATAGATACTTGGGCTACTGTTGGTTCTTGTGCTCAAATTGGTAAAAATTGTCATATTTCTGGAGGTGTTGGTATTGGCGGTGTGCTGGAGCCTTTGCAGGCAAATCCTGTCATCATTGAAGATGATTGTTTTATTGGGGCAAGAAGCGAGGTGGCAGAGGGTGTTATTGTTGAACAAGGCTCTGTTTTATCTATGGGTGTGTATCTTGGTGCATCAACAAAAATTATCGATCGTCAAAGCGGGCAAGTTTTTTATGGTAGAGTTCCTGCTTATTCTGTTGTGGTGCCAGGAAGTTTTCCTTCTTCTAATAGCAATCATCCTGCTCTTTATTGTGCAGTAATTGTTAAAAAAGTAGATGCTAAAACTCGTTTAAAAACTTCCATCAACGATTTATTACGCGATTAAAAAAAATATGACAACATCTAGCTTTTCTGCATATCAGCAACAGCTTTATTTACGTCAAATAATCTTGCCAGAAATTGGTGAAGAAGGTCAAGAAAAATTACAAAAGGCAAAAGTTTTAGTTGTTGGTGCGGGTGGCTTGGGTTCGAGTGTGCTTTATTATTTGGTTTCTGCAGGAATTGGCAATATTGTGCTTTTTGATTATGACAAAGTAGAATTATCTAACTTAAATCGACAGATTTTACATAATCATCTTAATTTACAACAAGAAAAAGTATTTAGTGCTAAAGAAAAGTTGTTGGCTCTTAATCCTAGTTTAAATTTAACTTTAATTAATCAGAAAGCCGATTTTACAAATTTAATAAAAGCTATGTCTGATTGTCAAATTATGGTTGATGCTACCGATAATTTTAATAGCCGTTTTCTAATTAATTCTGTTTCTTGTTATTTAGAAAAACCACTAGTTTTTGGGGCGGTAAAAGCTTTTAATGGGCATCTTGCCTTACTTAAACCAAATAAAAAAAATCCTTGTTATGCTTGTTTTAATCCAAATATCGAAAATATTAAGCAAGATTTACCTTTAATAGAAAAAGGTATTATTGGCGCCACTGCTGGTATTATTGGTGCAATGCAGGCAATGGAAACGATAAAATATTTACTCGATTTACATTTAAATGTTTTTAACAAAATGTTTATATTTGATTTTCTTAAACAAAATCAAAAATCTTTACTGTTGCAAAAAAATAAAAACTGTCCTCAATGCTCTTTATTCTAACGAAATATTTTTTTAGACCTTATTAACAGTAACGAAGATTTTTATCGATATTGTTAACTAAATATGGTTGTTAAATGTATTAAAAAAAAGAAATTGTATTAACAATCATATTAAAAGCTTTGAAATATCTATTAGTTCTTCTATTAAAACTAGCTAAATAGTGTCTTATTAAAAAATTCTTTTATTCAAACAAACAACTTTCTGTCAAACAACTCTCTGTCAAATTGTTTTGTGTTTGGGTAATGATGTGGTTGTTCTTGCAAGGTGATATTTTTGATAGGTATCATAAGCCGTTTGTAGCAAGAATTTTAATTTTATATTTTTTTAATCTTAAAGCTAATTGCAAATAAGCTCTAAAATCTCTTGATGTAGTTGTTTCAATATCAACAACTAATAAAACATCAGTTTATACAAATATTAGTGTAAAATACAATAAATTTTCGATTTATACAAAAATACTAGCCAACAAATACTATCAATGTTTAGATAAATTCGCTACAAAAGATTTTTATTGCCTACACTGATTTTTATCTTAGAGCACTGTTATATCCCAAATTATATTTTACTTTTTTGTTATTTGTGCTATAAATTTTAGTTATTTTTAGTCTTATATTAAATATATTCGTGTTGTTGCATTAGCATAACTGAAATAATATTTAGCTAAAAATAACTAAAATTTCTTTTCAAAACTAAAATTAAAATAAATTTAGGATGCAACAGTGCTCTATGATAAAAATCATACTAAAAAATATAAATGTATTTGGTTTGTTTAGAGCCAAATTTAAAATTTTGCTAAAAAATAATCGAGGAGAGTTATTTTTTAAAATTGTGTAGAGAATATTTATTTTGTAAGAGAGAGATGAAGTCAAAAAATATCTATGTGCTAAAGGAATATTGTTTTGATTAGAATTATATGCATCAATGATGGCTGCTCACCTACTATCAAGAGATGATACGCACCAAGCATTAACCCAATATCAAAACAAATTCCAATAGACAAATAAAATTTTACTATCATCAAAATAAATGTCAAGTGGTTTTTTATATTTAAATTTAAAAATTATAATAGTATAATTACTAAATATATGAAGAAAATTATAAAATTACAAATTTAGAATTATATAATATCATTTCTACCAATTAAAACAACTTTATAATTTTTCACATTCTAATATTGTCTCCATTAATTAAAACTAAATTTAACGAAATATTTTTGAGATAAAAACTTTAAAAAACTATTACCTGTCTATCTATATAGCTAGAGGCTTTTTAAATTGTTTTAGTCAAAAAGATGGTGCTATATTTGGAATTCAACAGTACCAAATGGCATTAG
>JBILTH010000154.1:0-3025 GCA_044371635.1 Rickettsiales bacterium | reverse complement strand
GTTTAATTATTTTTTCTCGATGTAATTTTTCAACAACTTCTCTTAAAGTAAGACCACTTTCGACAATAAATTTTTTGTCTTGAATATGATAAAAATTTGGGGCATTAAAATAGATGATTAAAGCTAAAATTGTTACCAAATAAAACATAATAATAACTGCTACAGTGGCTGGCACAATAAGAATGAGGTTTTTTTTCATGTTTAATATTTGGCAAAAATTAAACAAGCATTGGTTCCGCCAAAACCAAAAGAATTAGACATAACAACATTAATATTTCGCTCTTGAGCTTTATTTGCCACTAAGTTTAAATCGCAACCAGCAGAAGGTTGTTGGAGGTTGAGGGTTGGCGGAGCTATTTTATGGTTAATTGCCTGTATTGAAAAAATTGCCTCAATTGCCCCTGCGGCACCAAGTAGATGACCTGTTGCCGATTTTGTAGAAGACATGCAGAGTTTATAAGCATGATCGCCAAAAACTTTTTTTATTGCATTAATTTCGATAATATCGCCTAAAGGAGTTGAAGTGCCATGAGCATTTATATAATCTATTTGATCTACTTGAATATTTGCAGTTTTTAAAGCTAAATTCATAGCATAAGTTGTTCCTCTACCACTTTCTTCTGGGGCAGTGATGTGGTAGGCATCGCCAGAAAGACCATAACCAATTAACTCGGCATAAATTTTAGCCCCTCTTTTTTTAGCATGCTCCAATTCTTCTAAAATAATAATTCCTGCACCCTCTCCCATTACAAAACCGTCTCTTTTTTCATCCCATGGTCTAGAAGCGGCAGAAGGATTATTGTTGAAAGAAGTAGAAAGGGCTCTTAATGCAGCAAAACCGCCAATTCCAGAATGACAAATGGTTGATTCGGCGCCACCGGCAACCATAACATCAACATCGCCATACTGAATCATTCTCATAGCATCACCAATAGCATGAGATCCAGAAGCGCAGGCAGTAACAACAGAATGATTTGGACCCATAAAACCATGAGCGATAGAAATTTGACCAGAAGCAAGATTTATAAGGCTTTGAGGTATGAAAAAAGGAGTTATTTTTCTGATACCTTTTTCGTGCATTTGTAATACTGTTTTTTCAATGGCAGGTAGACCACCAATGCCAGAACCAACAATAACACCAGTTCTATATTTTTGTTCTTCTGTTTGAGCCACATAGCCAGAATCGGTAACCGCTTGTTGAGCCGCAGCGATAGCAAAATGAATGAAGCGATCCATTTTTTTTTGTTCTTTTGGCTCAATATAACAATCGATGTTAAAAAGATGAGGCTCTGAACCATATTTTACTTCGGCTGCAATTTGACAAGGAGATTCGACAGGATCGAAAATAGTAATTTTGTCAATACCGCATTTTCCTGCAATAATATTTTGCCAAGTGCTAGAAGCATTGTTGCCAAGTGGAGTTACTGCCCCAATGCCAGTTACCACGACTCTACGTTTTAAATTAGACATATATTAGGTTATTTTTATTTAGTAATATCAAAAATTTGATTAATTTAACAAATTAAATTTTAATTTAAAAGTATTAATTTTATTTTTTTTGCCAAACTGTTGCAAATAAAACAAAAGATAATTTAAAGATGGATATTTTATTATTTTAAACAATCATTTTTTAAGGCGGAAATACCAGGTAAATCTTTGCCTTCAAGCCATTCTAAAAAAGCACCGCCAGCAGTTGAGATATAGGTAAATTTTTCGGCTAAATTTTTAGAATTAAGAGCGGAAACAATATCGCCACCACCTGCAATAGATATTAGATTATTTTTTTGAGTTTGTATTGCAATTTCTGTGGCTAAAGAAATTGTTCCAAAATGAAAAGGATTAAGCTCAAAAGCTCCTAAAGGACCATTCCAAACAACTGTTTTATAAAAGTTAAGTTGTTGAATAATGTTTTTAATGGTTTCAGATCCAATATCTAAAATTAAATCGTCGGCAGAAACATGATTGATTTTTAGATTTTGATTTATCGCATCGGCTTTAAATGCTTTTGCTACCACCACATCGTTCGGTAAAATTATTTCACAGTTATTATTTTTCGCTTCTTTGATAATGTTGATGGCGGTTTGGCAAAAATCTTTCTCGCACAGAGATTTTCCAACTTGATAGCCCAAAGCAAATAAAAAAGTATTTGCCATTCCGCCACCAATAAAAATTGCCTTCGCCTTTTGACTTAATGTATTAAGTAAGTTTATTTTAGTAGAAACTTTTGCCCCTCCAACTATTGCTAACATTGGCTGTTTAGGTTGTTGTAATAGATTGTTTAAATTATCTAATTCGTATTGCATTAATAACCCAGCAAAAGAAGGTAAAAATTGAGTAATGGTTGTTATAGAAGCATGAGCTCTATGCGAAGAAGAAAAAGTATCGTTAACATAAACATTGGCAAAACTAGCTAAATTTTTAGCAAAATCAATATCTCCCGCAGTTTCTTCTTTATAAAATCTAAGATTTTCCAACACCAAAACAGAGCCAAAATCAGTTTTGTTAACCGCTTTTTGTGCTATTTCTCCTATACAATCGGGGGCAAAATTTACTGTAAAATCAACCATATTCGCTAAATAATTAGCAATTAATTTTAAAGACATGTCTTGATTAAAAACTCCTTCTGGTCTGCCAAAATGTGAAATCAAAATAACTTTTGCCTGATTTTTAACTAAATATTGAATTGTTGGCAAAATAGCTTTTATTCTAGTATCATCGGTAATGTTTTTATTAACAACGGGAACATTTAAATCGACCCTTAATAAAACATTTTGTTTGTATATATTGGCATTAAGTAAAGAATTAAATTTAATCATAAAAAAATAGAGCTTTTAAATAAAAAGATGAATTTTAATAATTGATATTTTAAAAAACAATTGACAATTTAGATATTTTTTTTAAAATAATAATTTGATGATGTCATTTTGTGTCAAAAATTTTATCTCTAAAAGCCATTATTTAACAAGATAATTTGCATATTTTTTAGATAAAAATTATTTTATTTTAGCTTATGTTTTGCTTAATT
>JBILTH010000168.1:0-2831 GCA_044371635.1 Rickettsiales bacterium | reverse complement strand
TTTTTTGACCTTTAATTAGTTTTTCTACATAATTTCGGCGAAATTTTTGATATTCTTGTTGTCTTGCTAGTCTATCTTTATTTTTTTCTAAATTTTCTTGCTCTTGTTGTTGATGATATTCTATTTGATAATCTTGTAAAGAAACGCATTTTTCATTATTCCAACAGCGATTTTTACCGCATTCGCAACCATAAGTTAAGGCAGAGGTGCAAACTATATTGTACGGATCGATTTTTTTAATGCAATTATCAACACAACCGTTGCCAAACTCTCGCCATATGCCATAACTTTTTTCGCAAGGTATACGATCTTCAAAAGTTGTTAATCTGGTGTTAGCAAAAACATTGAAAGCAATAAAAAGTAATATAAAAAATATCGCTTTGTTTTGTGATTTTGCCAACATAAGTTTTAATTTAAAACTTTTGTTAATTCTTTAATTACTTCATCACCCATTTGACTGCAAGAAATAGTGGTGTCTTTTGATTTTGCAATGTCTAATGTGAATAAATTTTTATTTAACACATTGCTAATTGCCAATTCTAGAGCATCTGCTTGAGTGTGATAGTTAAAAGAATATCTAAACATCATAGCTAAACTCAATATAGTGGCAAGAGGGTTAGCAATATTTTTGCCAGCGATATCTGGAGCAGAACCGTGTATTGGCTCATAAAGTGCATATTGTTTACCGTTGTTTTGTTTTTCTCCCAACGAAGCAGAAGGCAACATACCAAGAGAACCAGTAAGCATTGAAGCGGTATCAGATAAGATATCGCCAAAAATATTGCCTGTAAGAATTACATCGAATTGTTTAGGATTTCGAACTAGTTGCATAGAGGCATTATCAACATACATATGTGATAAAGCGACTTGTTTATATTGTGTTTGACCTATTTCGGTTACGACTTCTCTCCACATTTCGGTGGTTTCAAGTACATTTGCTTTATCAATTGAACAAAGTTTTTTATTGCGTATTAATGCTAATTCAAAAGCAACTTTAGCAATTCTTACAACTTCTTTAGAGTTGTAAGTCATGGTATTTATTCCCTGTCTTGAACCATCGGGCATAGTGTTAATACCTCTTGGTTCGCCAAAATAAAGATCTCCTACCAGTTCGCGCACAATCATGATATCAAGACCAATAACCACTTCTTTTTTTAAGGTAGAGCTATCAACTAAAGCATCAAAAACTTTCGCTGGTCTTAAATTTGCAAATAAATTTAGTTCTTTTCTTATGCCAAGCAAACCTCTTTCTGGTCTTACGGCATAAGGTAAACTTTCCCATTTTAAGCCACCAACGGCTCCTAATAAAATAGCATCGCATTGTTTAGCAAGATTAAGTGTTTGAGAAGGAAAGGGAGTGCCAGTTTTATCATAGGCAATGCCACCTAATAAAGCTTCTTCAGTGTTAAATTTTGTTGTAGTATATTTAGTGAAAAAATCAAGGACTTTTTTAGCTTGATTAACAACTTCTAAACCAATACCATCGCCAGGAATTAAAAGAATATTTTTCATATTTTACAAATGTTAAGTTCGGAAAAAATTTTATCGGTTAAATTAAGATTTTGTTGATTTAACCAAGCATTTTGATTTTTATTGAAAGAGAAATAATCTGGACCGCTAATTGGTGAAGAATACCAAATTTTTTCGTTGCCTGCATTACGATTGATGACAAAAGTTTGTTGAGTAGCAGAAATAGTGATATTTAAAATTCCGTCGGCATAATCTACTTCACATAAACAACTATTATCGGCATCTTCTATTTGCTTAGCAAGATTATTTAGATATTGATGACAAAGCGAATAAAAATTCATAAATTATGGATATAGCTGTTGTTGTTGCCAAGAATTATCGGGTTGTTTTGTATATAAAAAACGATGATGTAAGCGAAAATCTTGTTCTTGCCAAAATTCTATTTGATTAGGAACAACGATAAAACCACACCAAAAATCTGGTCTAGGTACGGATTGCAAATTGAATTTTTGTGAAAAATGTTGCATTTTATTTTCGAACTCTTGCCAGTTTTGCATTGGTTGCGATTGTTTAGATGCCCAAGCTCCAATTTTACTTTGATATGGTCGAGAAGCAAAATAGGTATCAGATTCTTGGTTGGTGGCTTGCTTTATAATGCCAGAAATTCTGATTTGTTTTTTAATTGGTCCCCAATAAAAACACAAAGCAACATTCTTATTTTGTTGTAATTCTATGCCTTTTTTACTATTTTGATTAGTGAAAAAGTAAAAACCATTTTCGTTGACTTGTTTTAATAAAACCATCCTTGCCGAAGGTTGCATATTTTCTGAAACGGTTGCCAAGCACATTGCTGTAGGTTCGACGATTTGTGGATTTTGTTTTGCCTCAATAAACCAAGTATTAAATTTTGTAATTAAAGAAGAAAAAGTGGTTATTGACATAGTTAAGATAACAAACTTTGAATGCGTTGCGAAAAATCAAAAGCATCTTTTAAAGGTTCGTCTTCAACTACACAAGCTAGATCGAACAAAGTTTTAACTGTATTTGCTGATTCTTCTTGATTTTCTTTAAAATTATTGGCAATTTTTTGAATAATTTTATTATTGATATTGATTTCTAAAATTTTTGCCGAAGCAGAATTTAATTGTTTTTGTTCGAGTAAAAATCTTTCGAGTCTAATATCCATGCCGTAAGCATCAACTGCCAAGCAAACAGGGGAGTTGGTGAGTTTTTTAGAAATTCTTACCTCTTTTACTTTATCTTGTAAACACTCTTTGAAAAAAGCTAATAATTCGTGATAATTTTCTTTGGAAAATTGTTGCTCTTTTTCTGTTGGAGTTGTTTCGCTTTTTTATTTAATT
>JBILTH010000112.1:0-3756 GCA_044371635.1 Rickettsiales bacterium | reverse complement strand
GCGGTTGATTGATTGAAATTCTTTATCTTGATAGATGGTGGCAACAGTTACCCAAAATTCATCAACAGCATCAGTTAAAAACAAAACTTCAATATTTTTCTTTTTAAAAATTTCTAATTGAGGCGAAGATTGTATTTTTCCTATGTTTTCTCCAGTTAAAAAGAAAATTTGTTTTTGAGAACTAGGCATTTTTTCTAGATATCGTGCCAAAGAAATGGTTGAATTTGGTGAGTGAGAGCTGTAAAATAAACAAACTTCTAAAATTTTTTCACGAAATTCAGAAGGTTCACACAATCCTTCTTTTAAAACTGCTCCAAAATTTTGCCAAAATTCTTGATATTTTTCTGGTTTATTGGTGGCAATTTTTTTTAATTCATTTAAAACTTTATTGATTATTGATTTTTTGATTTTGTCAAGCACGGCATTATGTTGTAAAGTTTCTCGACTAATATTGAGTGGTAAATCGTCAGAATCGATAAGACCTTTTAAAAATCGCAAATAAGCAGGAACTAAATTTAGGCTTTCACTAATAAAAACTTTTTTTACATAAAGTTTTATTGAAGTTTTACGATCGGGATGAAATAAATCAAATGGCTTGGTGCTAGGAATAAAAAGTAAGTTAGTGTAGCTTAACACTCCTTCAACATTGTTATGTAGGGTTAAAAATGGCTCTCCTGGTAAATGGGAAATGTGTTTATAAAAATTTTGATATTGTTCTTGAGTAATTTCTTTGCTTGGTTTTTTCCATAGGGCAGAGGCAGAATTTAAAGTTTCGATTTTTGCCCCATCTTCGATATTTTCTGGAATAAAACAAATAGGAAAATTAATGTGATCAGAATAGGTTTGAATGATGTGTTTGATGTGAAAACGATCTAGAAATTCTTTAGCTTCTTCTTTGAGATGTAAAATGATTTTTGTGCCAGATTTATTATCAAATAAATTATTATTCACTGCATTAATTTTAAAAGAATTATTGCCTTCAGATTCCCAGAGCAAAAGATCAGATTCTAGTACTTTTCTTGATAAAACTTCAACTTTATTGGCAATCATAAAACTAGCATAAAAACCTACACCAAATTGCCCAATTAATTGTAGTTTTTCATCATTGTTATTCGTTTTGGCAAGGTTTTGCAAAAAATTTTCAGTGCCAGAACGTGCTATTGTGCCTAAATTATTAATTAGATCTTCTCTGTTCATGCCAATACCGTTATCAGAAATGATAAGTAGATTTTGAGCTTTATTAACACTTACAGTAATTTTTAATTCTTCTGTAACTAAATTAGTTTGTTGTGTTGCCATGTAGCGAAGCTTATCGCAAGCATCGGAGGCATTAGAAATTAATTCTCTTAATGCAACATCTTTATTGGCATAAAGAGAATTTATCATTAGGTTTAAAATTTTACCTACTTCAACATCAAAGTTGAAACTATTTTGTAAATCAGACATAATATATTGTGATAAAAATAATTAACGATAATTTTTATCGAACAATTTTATTGATCATATTTTTATTTGCAAGCAAAATTTATAAGCAAAAAAATATTGTTGTTAAATAGAGCTATTATTTTTTTTTAGCTAATTCTCTTAATGAATTAGTGATAAGCTGTTCTAAGGTGATGTTTGGTTGATTTTTAATAATATTGTTGATAATGTTTATACAATCTGTTTTACGATAACCTAAATTTTCGAGAGCAGAAATTGCATCTGTTGTGTTTTGATTGTTTTGGTTATGATTGTTTATATTCGGTTGAGAGATGTTTTGGTTATTTATGGTATAATTTAGTTTATAAGGAGAATCTTTTAATTCATGAACTATTCTAGTGGCGAGTTTATTGCCAACACCACTAATTGTGGTAAATAGTTTTATATCGGCAACAATTAGAGCTTGAGCTATTTCATTTATCTCTAATGCACTTAATATTTTTTGCGCCATTTTTGCCCCAACTCCTTGCACCTTATTTAGTTCGAGAAACCAAGATTTTTCATCTAAAGAAATGAAGCCATAAAGTTCTATTGCATCATCTTTAACGATGGTGGAAATTAATAAATCATTTATAGTTTGTGGTGAGTGCAAGTGTTTTAGTTTTAATAGATTGGCAGTTTTTTGAGAAATAAAAATAACATATCCAACACCAGAAACATTAATTATACAACTATCTTCGGTTATAAATTCTAATATGCCAGAAAGTTTGCCAATCATTTATTTTTTAACAACTATTCTTTAACAACCAAAACTGCTCGGCGATTTTTAGCTAAAATATCTTCAGAAGTGCCAAAAAATGCTGGTTTTTCTTTTCCATAAGAAATAACCTTCATTCTGTCATTGGATATGCCTTTTTTGAGAAAATATTTTTTTATAGAATCAGCTCTTTTCTCGCCAAGAGCAATATTATATTCTCTAGTTCCTCTTTCGTCGCAATGACCTTCGATGCTAATTTTAATGGTAGAATCGCTTTTAAGCCAATCAACCTGAACATCGAGAACTGTTTTTGCATCTTGCGAAATATCAGAAGAATCGTAGCCAAATAATACACGATCTGGTACTTCTATTTCTTGCTGTTCTTGCTCGGCTGTTGTGTTTATTTCGTTGGCTTGTTGCTCATCTTCTATGGGCTTAAATGATTCTTGTGGAGCTTGTAAGTTGGGAGTGTTTAACTCTGCTTCTTTTTGCTCTTGTTGTTTATTTTTTGTTTCTTTTGTGAGAGATCGGTTTTTTAAATTTTGACAAGCGAAAAGTGAACTTAATGCAAGAAAAAGAAAAGTTGATTTAATAAAATGATTAAACATATTTTTTTAATTTTTTTTAATTTTTATTGAATTCGCTAAATATATGTTTTTACCAAATTATCTATTATACAGAAAATTATGGTAAACTATAAAATATAATTTCTAGTATTGTCAATAATAACAAATAATCAAAACTAATGTCAACATTTTAAAATTGAAAATACTATTTTTTTTTACTTTCTTTTTTTTAAGACATTTTTAACTAGTGAGGTGATAATGTGTATTTTTTTAAAAAATATGTAAAAAATTGTTGCTTAAATAAAATGATTGTTTTAAAATTTGTAAAAAATAGCTCTTTTGCCTGCGTGATGGAATTGGTAGACATAACGGACTTAAAATCCGTGGGGCCTTAATGCTCTTGCCGGTTCAAGTCCGGCCGCAGGTACCAAAATAATAACAACAAAAAAACCCAAACCAAATATGGCCAGAATAACTGTTGAAGATTGTGTGCAAAACATTCCAAATCGCTTTGAATTATGTTTAATTGCTGGTAGTCGTGCAAAAAATATCTTATCTGGTGCAACTACCACACTAGATCGTAAAGAAAAACCAGCAGTTATTGCTCTAAGAGAAATTGCTGATGGCTTAATTGATATAGAAGCTCAAAAAAACAATATTATTTCTTCTATTAAAAACAGAGGTATTATTAATGTGGCAAATGAAGAAGGTTTAATTGCCGATGCTATCGCAGAAGAGTCTGAGCCAAATATGGAGCTTACAGAAAGTTCTTTTGTATCAGAAAACATAGAAGTAGAAGATTAAAATTATGTCAAATAGCTCTTTTGCAGAAATTATTAGAGTAAATCATGCAGGAGAAATGGGGGCAAAAGTTATTTATCAAGGTCAAATTTTTGCTTTTTGTTTAAAAAATCAAAATCAGCAACTTGCTCTTACTAAAAAAATGCTAAAACAAGAGCAGGAGCATTTTGATTATTTTAATCGACAAATTATTTCTTACCAAATTAGACC
>JBILTH010000102.1:0-4072 GCA_044371635.1 Rickettsiales bacterium | reverse complement strand
GATTGGTGGCTTTGCCTTGGGTTTTGCAACTGCTTTTATCGGAGTTAAAGCTGCAATGGTTTGCACTGTTGCGGTAGAAGAGGTGATAGACAAACATTATCAACAACAACTCGATTATTTACAAAAATCATCTAATAATATCGAATTAATAAACAAAATTTCAAAGTTTCAACAAGAAGAGTTAGAGCATCGTGATCTAGCTTATAACAATCAAGCAAAGCAATTTATGGCTTTTAATCCTTTATATCGTTTTATTGAGATTACAGCTAAAATTGCTATTGCTATTTCTAAAAAAATATGAAATATAACTCTATTTCTCTTAATATCGAAAATAATGGCATTGCTAATTTAATCATTAATCTCGATGGTGAAAAAGTAAATAAACTCAATTATAACACTATTTCCGATCTAGAAAAAGCAATAAATGTGGTTGATGGCAATAGAGCTATTAGGGCTTTGCTTATCACTTCAACAAAAGAAAATAATTTTATTGCGGGTGCCGATATTAATGAAATTAAACAACTAAACGATACATCTGAAACAATTGCCAAGTTAAATCAGGCAAATCAATTATTTACTAGAATTTCTAATTTAAAAATACCAACAATAGCAGTAATTGAGGGTTCTTGTTTAGGTGGTGGTTTAGAGTTGGCTCTTTCTTGTCAATATCGTGTGGCAGTTGTTTCAGAAAAAACAATTTTAGGTCTACCAGAAGTTAACCTTGGCATTATTCCAGGTTTTGGTGGTACTCAACGCTTACCTGTTTTAATTGGCTTAACTCAATCTTTAAAACTAATTTTAACTGGAAAACCACTAGATGCTTTGCAGTCCTTTAAAATTGGTCTAGTCGATGAAATTACTCATAAACCATTTTTAAATGCAAAACTTACCGATTTTGTTAGTGATATTTTAAAAAATAACATCAATAATAAGTTTTTATTAAACAGAAAAAAAATCGCAAAAAATTTTTATTGGCAAGAAAAATTATTCAAGTGTATTATTTTTTATCAAGCAAAAAAAAATATTTTTAAAGCAACAAAAGGCAATTATCCTGCCCCTTTTTATGCTCTAGAAGTTATTAAAAGAACTTATAAAAAAGCAATAAATAAGGGTTTAATAGTTGAGAAAGAAGCTTTTGTTGAATTGGTTCATGGTGCTATTGCTAAAAATTTAATAGAATTATTTTTTATCCAAGAAGAAGTAAAAAAAATAGCAAATAATAGTATTAAATTTAAACCAAAAAAAGTGGCTTTAGTTGGTTCTGGTATTATGGGCGGAGGTATTGCTTGGTTGTTTGCTAATAAAAATATCAATATAGTTGTAAAAGATATTAGTAATCAAGCTATTGCTTTAGCATATTCTACTGTTTTAAAAATATTTAATCAATTAAAAGATTTTAAGAAAATAACTCAAACTAAACTAGAGCAAAAAATCTTAAATATTTCTCCCGCTCTTGATTATCATAATTTTTATAATTCTGAACTAATCATTGAGGCAGTGGTAGAAAATATCGAAGTCAAACAAAAAGTATTGCAAGAAATAGAGTCTTCATCAAACGATAGAGCAATTATAGTTTCTAATACTTCTTCTCTTTCTATTAATCAACTCTCTTCTGCATTAAATAATCCTTCTCGTTTTGCAGGTCTACATTTTTTCAATCCTGTCAATAAAATGCCTTTGGTTGAAATTATTGCAGGCGAAAACACTTCATCCGAAACTATTAATAAACTCTTAACATTAAGTCAACAGCTCGGTAAAACTGCAATTGTGGTAAAAGATGTTGCAGGTTTTTTGGTCAACAGAATTTTACTTCGTTATCTAAATGAATCTATGTATTTACTGCAAGAAAATATTCCTATTTTAGCAATTGATAATATTATTGAAGAATTTGGTTTGCCAATGGGTCCTTTTACTTTGGCAGATACTGTTGGTCTTGATATTGGGGCAAAAGTTGCCAATTCTTTACAACAAGCATATGGCGAAAGAATGAAGGTTGCTTTGTTATTAAATCTTTTACAAGAAAAAAAAATATTAGGTAAAAAAACTAATGCTGGCTTTTACTTATATATTGATAACAAAAAAGATAAAATAAATCCACAAATTGCTACTATTTTGCAAGAAATAAAGTCGCAATTACCTCATTATACTCAAAAAATAGAAACAGAAACTATTATTAACCGTTGTATATATTCTATGATTAATGAAGCATCCAAATGCCTTGAAGAGCAAGTGGTTGAAAATGCTCGATATCTTGATTTGGCTATGATCTTTGGCATTGGCTTTCCTGCTTTTCGTGGTGGATTATTAAGATATGCTGATAGTGTTGGTATTGTTAAAATTGTCGACACTTTACAGCAACTAGAAAAGATTTATGGCAATCGATTTTCAGTAAGTGAGTTGTTGCTTACTATGGCAAAAAATAATGCTAAATTTTATCATTAATGATTATTTTAGGCATTGATCCTGCTTTAAACAATACTGGTGTAGCTGTTTTGCAAATAAGTAATAATTCCCCTAGTTTATTGCATTTAAGCACAATTAAGCAACAAAAAAATAAAAAACAAAATTGCGATCAAGAAATTAATCATAAACTTTTATTTTTACATCAAGAATTGCAAAAAATTTTGCAAAAATTTAAGCCTAATCAAGTAGCAGTAGAAGAAACTTTTGTTAACATTAATCCACTTTCTTCTTTAAAATTAGGGCAGGCTAGAGGGGTTATTATTCTTACTGTGGCAATTAATAATATTGCTCTTACTCAATATACCCCAACTGCGGTAAAAAAAACTATCACTGGCAATGGCAGAGCAGATAAAATACAAGTACAAAAAATGCTTAATATTTTACTGCCAAAATATAATTTTTTAGATAATGATCAATCCGATGCTTTGGCGATTGCTTTTTGTCATTATCAACATCAAAATAAATCAACTTATGTCCTCCTTTGATTCGATGAAAAAAAAAAGAATAGTGGTTGCAATGTCTGGAGGGGTTGATTCTTCGGTTGTTGCTTGTTTATTGCATAAACAAGGACATGAAGTTATTGGTATTACTTTGCAACTATATGATTATGGTGAAGCTTTAAAAAAGAAAAATGCTTGTTGTGCAGGTATTGATATTTACGATGCTAAACAAGTGGCTGAAAAATTTGGTTTTCGTCACTATGTGTTAAATTATCAAAATAATTTTTTGCAATCTGTAATTGATGATTTTGCCGATACCTATTTGCAAGGCGAAACTCCAATTCCTTGTGTTAAATGTAATCAATCAGTGAAATTTGCCGATCTTTTGCAAGTTGCAAAACAACTTGGGGCAGATTGTATGGCAACAGGGCATTATGTAAAAAAAATGATCGTCAATAATAAATCTCAACTTCATAAATCTTTTGATGAAACAAAAGATCAGAGCTATTTTTTATTTACTACTACTTATCAGCAATTAGATTTTTTAGAATTTCCTTTAGGTAATCAGTCTAAAGAGCAAACAAGAGAACAAGCACAAAAATTTGGCTTAACAATTGCCAATAAACCTGATTCTCAAGATATTTGTTTTGTGCCAAATGGTGATTATGCTGCGGTTATCAAAAAATATCGCCCTAATAGTTTTATTGCTGGAGAAATTGTTCATGTGGCAACTAAACAAGTTTTGGGGTTGCACGAAGGTATTATCAATTTTACTGTAGGTCAAAGAAGGGGATTAAAAATATCTTATCCAACTCCGCTTTATGTTGTTGATATTAATGCTAAAAATAATCAAGTTATAGTAGGGGAAGAAAATTTTTTGCAAAAACAAAATTTTATTATTCGCAACACTAATTGGTTGATTGATATTGATGATAATAAAATTTTTTATGATATCGAAGTTAAAATTCGCTCTAATGGAAATCAATATTTTGCCACTATAAAAATATTGCCAGAAAATAAAGCCATGGTAAGTATAATTTCACCAGTAAAAGCTATTACACCTGGTCAGGCTTGTGTTGCTTATTTACAAAATCAAGTAATTGGGGGAGGTTGGATAACTAAAGAAATTTGGTAAAATTTGCATTATTTAATATTTGCTCTACATAATT
>JBILTH010000152.1:0-3049 GCA_044371635.1 Rickettsiales bacterium | reverse complement strand
ACAACAAAATTAACTAATAACTTTTTAACTTCAAGATTAATTAATGTAATAAAATACTATATTTAGTTGCCTTAATTACAAACAATAAAATTTTAACCTAAGCAATACCATCTCTTTGAAATGATGTCAAAATTTTCTATTATCAATTATTTCTTGCAAGATATTTTTTTGGTATTAAAATTATTTTTTTGATTAAAATTTTATTGTTTTAATTTAAAATATTGCTGTATATTTTCTATTTTTAAATCAACATGACAGATAACGACAAAAACAATAACACACGCCTTCGCCTTACTTTAAAAAATAGTCCTACCAATATATCAGTTGCCAATAAAAATATTGCTAGTAAAAATTCTGTGCAAGTAACTATTAAAGGTAGAAAAAAAGAATCAATAGATGCCATACAAAATTCTAGCAAAGAAATAGAAGCTAGATTTATTGCAGTTGCCAAAAGTCAACAAGATGCAATCTTAACAGAAAACGAGCTAAAAACTCATGAAATTCTTAAACAAAGCCTTAAAAAACAACAACCGCAAATTGAACAAGTACTCGATACCAATCAAATAATTAATGACCTCAAAAAAGATGTCTCTTCTTTTGAAACTATTAAAAAAGACTTACCTTCTTTTTATGCTAAAGAAGATCTTCATGAAAATACAAATATCAATTATCCCAATCAACTTGTTAAATCTGTAGTAGAATCAAAAAATATTCCAACCACAATTGCCGATATCAATTCTGATATTAATGTAAAAAACAATAAATTAAACACTTCAAAAACAGAAGAAAATAACAAAAATCAAAAGCAAAATAAAGAAAATTTAGTTAATAGTTTTTATCAACAAAATTTAGATGATTTTCAAATAGATGCTTTCGATGTGCGCAATAAAATAAAGCAAAGCTTGCAGCAATCTAATCAACAAAAAGAAGATAGGCAAAAAATTATCGAACAAAAAAAACAACAAGAGCAACAAGTGTTGTTAACCGAAAAAACCGAATTATTAAAAAAGAAAGTTAAAAAACACACAGAAAATCCTATAAAAACAACAGAAAACAACGAAGTTAACAAAAAAACTAATTTTAAAAACGAAAAATTTAATCAAAGAAAATTAACTTATTTTGTTAGTAATCCCGAAGATGAAGATGAAGATTTAACAGGTTTTCGTAGAAGAAAATTCAAACCTAAAAAAACTGAAAATTTTTTTGATGGCAAAGAATATAAAAAAATTGTGCGCGAAGTTATTTTGCCCGATCTAATTACTGTTTCTGACTTGTCAGCAAGAATGTCTGAAAAAACAGGAGATGTAGTAAAAAAATTATTTACTATGGGTATGGTAGTTACAAGCAATCAAGCCATAGATACCGATACAGCCGAAATTATTGTGGCAGAATTTGGTCATATTAGTAAAAGAGTCTCCCATTCAGATATAGAAAACTTTTTGCAAGAAGATGTTAGTCAGCATGTTTTGCAACCAAGGGCTCCTGTAGTTACTATTATGGGTCATGTCGATCATGGCAAAACTTCTTTACTAGATGCATTAAGACAAACTAATGTGGTAGCAAAAGAACATGGTGGTATCACTCAACACATTGGTGCCTCTAGAATAAAAACCGAAAGTGGCAAATATATAACCTTTCTTGATACCCCCGGTCATGAAGCATTTAGCGAAATGCGATCAAGAGGTGCTAATGTAACTGATATTGTTGTTTTGGTGGTGGCTGCAGATGATGGTGTGAAAGAGCAAACCGTTGAAGCAATAAATCATGCCAAAGCTGCTAATGTGCCAATTATTGTGGCAGTCAATAAAATTGATAAACCAGGAGCCAATCCCGAAATTGTTAAAAATGAGTTGTTAAATTATCAATTAGTATCCGAAGAATTTGGTGGTGACATTATGTTTGTACCAGTTTCTGCTAAAACAAAAACCAATCTTGATAAACTAGAAGAAGCTATTTTGTTACAAGCCGAAATACTTGATTTAAAATCTTCTTATCAAGGAAAATCTGCTGGTGTTGTTTTAGAATCTAGGGTTGATCCTAGTAAAGGAGTGGTGGCAACAATGCTAGTAAGAAGTGGAACTCTTGATATTGGCGATTTAGTAGTAGTTGGCAATGCTTATGGTAAAATTCGTAAAATGTCTGATTCTTTTGGTAAAATTGTAAAAACAGCTACTCCTTCTGTTCCGGTTGAGGTTTTGGGGTTAGATTACGCTCCAAATGCGGGTGATAAATTTGTTGAAGTTGAGCACGAAAAACAAGCAAGAGATATTATTGCATATAGACAAAAAAAAGAAAGAGAGCAAAAATCTTTAAAAAATTCGGCAAAATCAATTACTGATATCTTTAAGCAATCTGGAAAAGATCAAATAAAATATCTCAATTTAGTAATAAAATGTGATGTTTATGGTTCGGTAGAAGCAGTTTCTAATACTATTGTTAAACTTAGTAATCAAGAAGTGGCAATTAAAATTATCCACTCTGCAACTGGCGGAATTACTGAAAGTGATGTAAGTTTGGCAAGTGCATCAAATGCGGTAATTGTTGGTTTTAATGTTCGAGCCAATCTTACCGCCAAAGATTTAGCAAATTTAAAAAGTGTGGAAATTCGTTATTATTCTATTATTTATAATTTGGTTGACGATTTAAAAATGCTACTTTCAGGTTTGCTTAATCCTAATAAAACTGAAGAATATCTTGGCTCTGCCGAAATTCGTCAAGTATTTAAACTTTCTGGTGCTGGAAAAGTTGCGGGAGCCTTTGTTATTGATGGCAACATAAAAAGAAATGCCAAGGTTCGCTTACTTCGAAACAATGTGGTAGTATATAATGGCTCTTTAAAAACTCTTAAAAGATTCAAAGAAGATGCAAAAGAAGTAAAAAGCGGTTTTGAATGTGGTTTTGTTCTCGAAAATTATGATGATATCAAAGAGAAAGATATAATAGAATGCTATGAAATTATTGAAAAATCTCGTACTTTATAACAAAACTATTACATCACAAATTCTATTTTGCTTTATTTGATAATTTTTTAGCAAAATATATAATATTT
>JBILTH010000196.1:0-3049 GCA_044371635.1 Rickettsiales bacterium | reverse complement strand
TGCGGGCACCGCCGGTTCCAGGGTGTCGAGGCGTTCGCGCCTCCAGAGTTCCAGGCGAAACCCCAGGGGCTGCCGTTGCTCCATCAGCCGTCGCTGCCGCTCCAGCTCCTCAGCAGTGGCTGCCAGTAGCAGCAGGCCCTGGCGCCGTGGCAGCCGGTGTCCCAGGGCCTCCAGTTGCGCCAGCCACTGGGGCCAGAGGGCGTGGCTGCGCTGGCGCAGCCGCCAGCCGCGGCCGCTGGAGCGATGAAACACCTGGGCCATCAACACACCCAGGGCCGCCGCGCTCCCGCAGTGGGCCGGATCGCTCTGCTCGAGCTGGGGGTCGACCAGCGCCACCGGATGGCCGCGCTTGAGCAGCTGCCAGGCCAGCGAAAGCCCCACCAGTCCGCCGCCCAACACCAGCACCGATGGCTGGCTGGCTGCAGGGAGCTGGTGGGGCAACGAGGGAACCTTGAGCGTGGGCTGTTGCCGGCTTGGCAGGTGCCGGATCAGGCCTGCTTGAGATCTTCCTGCACCTGGGCGGGAAGAATCTGGGCGTATTTGCCGAAGCCGCTGGCCACCTTGATGTAGGCCTTGCGCAGGCCCTCACCATCCTGCAGACGGGCGGCCTCATCGAGTTGGGCCAGGGAGCTCTTGAGCTGGTTGGCCAGCTTGGTGGCCTCCGGGCGGTCGGCGGGCAGCAGCCGCTGGTTGATGTAGAGCATCTGGCGACCCACTTCCTGCATGGGGCCGTGGATCAGGTTGCGGGTGAAGGTCCAGTCCTTTTCGTTGACCAGGGTGGCGAGCTCGGGGAGGCGATCGCGGGCAGCAAGGAAGCCCTCGGCCTGGCGGTCGATGTAGGCGATGTCGTCGGCGCTGAGGCTGGGGGCCTTGGCCTTGCCGTCACCGCAGGCGGTGAGACCGAAGCAGAGCATGCCCGCCAGCACCAGCAGGGCCACACGACGCAGGAGCTGCTGCAGGGCGGAGGGGAGGGCAGACATCGTCACCGTGGTGGGTCGTGGCGGCGACTTTATCGGTGTCCCAGGGGCCTGGGCGCTTCGGTACGCGCCTCTGTAGCTGGTTGCAATCCCGGGGCCGATCTGCCCTGGGCCCGATGGGACGGGCACCGCGGATGCACCTGCGCTAAAACGGAATGACTATGAGTTGGAGCCATGCGAGAAGCCGTGCTTCCCCTCGCCTCGATCCGGCGCCCGCTGGAGCGGGCCCTCGATGAGACCAAGGTGGCTGTGTTGATGGAATCGATCGCCCTTGAGGGCCAGAAGGAGCCGATTGATGTGCTGGAGGTGGATGGTGTGCTCTGGGGCTTCAACGGCTGTCATCGCGTTGCCGCCCATGAGCGTCTTGGCAAGACCACGATCCGGGCGCGGGTGCGGCGGGCCAACCGTGAGGTGCTACGCATGCATCTGATGTGAGGCCACTGGGCACCTGGATTGATGTCGTCGTCTGCCACCGCCATCCTCCAGGTGATCTGCCCGGATCGCCCCGCCCTGGTGAGTGAGCTCTCCGGCTGGGTGGCGGCCAACGGCGGCAACATCCGCCATGCCGATCACCACACGGATCTTGGTGCTGGCTTGTTTCTCAGCCGTATCGAGTGGGCACTGGAGGGTTTCGGTCTTCCCCGCTCGGCCATTGAGCCGGCCGTGATGGCGCTGGCCGAGCGCCTGGGTGGTGAGGGTCAGGTGCATTTCTCCGATGCACCGCCGCGGGTGGCGATCTTCGTGAGCAAGCAGGATCACTGCCTGGTGGACCTGCTCTGGCGCACCCGGGCCGGTGAGCTGCCGATGACCGTGCCGCTGGTGGTTTCGAACCACCCGGACCTGCGCGAGCTGGCTGAGGGGTTTGGGGCTGCCTATGTGCACGTGCCGGTGAGTGCCGGCAGCAAGGACGAGGCGGAGCAGAAGCAGCTCGAGCTACTGGCGGAGCACAACATTGAGCTGGTGGTGCTGGCGAAATACATGCAGGTGCTCAGCCCCGGTTTTCTGGCCCGCTTCCGCGGCAATGGCATGCAGGGTCACCAGGTGATCAACATTCACCACTCGTTTCTGCCGGCCTTCAAAGGCGCCCAGCCCTATCACCGCGCCTGGGAGCGGGGGGTGAAGCTGATCGGCGCCACCGCCCACTACGTGACCGAGGAGCTCGACGGTGGCCCGATCATTGAGCAGACCACGGTGCACGTGAGCCATCGCGATGAGGTGGAAGACCTCATCCGCAAAGGCCGCGACTGCGAGCGCCTGGCTCTGGCGCGGGCCCTGCGCCTCCATCTGCGCCGCCAGGTGATGGTGTACCGCGGTCGTACGGCGGTGTTTGATTGAACTGGTTGATCGGCCAGCCAGCCCAACTGCGGCGGTTCAGTTCGGGCGGGGCTCAGCGCTGAGCGCCTCAGCTTGGTGTTTTGCCAGGGTGCGGATCGGCAGTGGCCCCTCCAGGTGTTGCCATGGCAGTGCCCGCTCCGGGCTCCAGGTGGTGTGGATCACCTCCTCCCAGGGGGGGGGCAGCGGCTCAGGGCCTGAGGCGTCGCCCTCGCGCACGGCCCGGTAGGCCTGCTTCCAACCCCCCAGGCTCTCGTGCCTGCCGCGGGCGGCGGCGATCACAGGGGCCAGGCGGCGATCGCTGCGCGACAGCAGAGCCTGAATCACGCTCCAGCCGTAGCTCTCGGGTCGCAGCTCGCTGCCCTTGGGCTTGAGCCGCTTGGCGAGCAGCTTCAGGCGCTTTTCGGCTTCTGGCCGTACCCCCTGCCACTGGAAGGGGGTGTGGGCTTTGGGTACGAAGGTGCTCACCCCCAGGGAGAGGCGCAGGCCTGGGGTGGCCTTTTTCAGGGCCAGCAGCAGCTCGGCGGTGGCTTCCACGTCGGTCTCCCCCTCGGTGGGAAGGCCCACCATCCCGTAGAGCTTCAGGCCGCTGAGACCCCCCTCCCTGGCGTACCGCGCGGCGGCGAAGATCTCCTCGGTGGCGAGCTTCTTGTTCACCACCTGGCGCATGCGCTCGCTGCCGCTCTCGATGGCGATCGTGAGCGACTTGCTGCCCCGTTTGGCCAGGATCCGGCCCAGCT
>JBILTH010000151.1:0-3052 GCA_044371635.1 Rickettsiales bacterium | reverse complement strand
CATATTAAGCCAAAAAAGACGCAAAATATATAGATCACATCTAAAAAACAAGTTTCAAATAAACCTATAATGCTATTTCAACAAATAAAAATCATTTCATAAAATTTTTAGCAATATTTATCAATTATATTTTATTTATGAATCTAGTTTCAGCTATTAAAAATTTTCAAGAACAAGATTTTTCTTTTATCATTACTGGCTCCAATGGCTGGTTTGGTAAATATATTTTAGAAGTTTTGTATAATAATTTAAAATCCGACTTTTACAAAAGAGTTTTTCCGTTTAGTAGCTCTTCTTCAGTAATTAAATTATCTCAACAAATAGAAATTAACTTTGTTAATTATGATTTTCAACTAGATCCTCATAAAAAGTATGTTTTACTTCATTTTGCTTTTTTAACCCAAGATAAATTATCAACAAATTCTCTTGATGTTTTTAAAGAAAAAAATCTAGAGATACGTAATAATATTGCAAATATTATTAATAAAAATAATGTAGTTAAAATGTTATATGCCTCATCTGGGGCTGTCTATAACCAAAATAATTTATATGGCACATTAAAAAAACAAGATGAAGATTATTTTAGCGAAATAATGGCAAGAATATTTAATGTAGCAGGAAAATACATAAATAAAGAAAGTCTTTATGTGTTATCTGATTTTATAAATCAAGCAAAAATTGGTAAATCAATAACAATTAATGCCGAATCGCTCACCTATCGAACTTTTACACACATTGCCAATATTTTTGAAATATGTTTTTCTTGGCTACTTGATGAAAAAAAAGCAGAAAAACAGTTAATATTTGATGTTTCTAATCCAAACCACCTAGAATTAACAGAATTAGCAAATAAAATATTTGATTTTCTTCAACAAAAACCAATAATAATTAGAAATTTAAACACACAAGCTGCTAAAAATTTTTATGTAGGCGATCCAGATATTTTTTTAAAACTTATTGCAAAATATCAAATAGAGGTTTATGATTACCATAAAATGATAGACGATACTTTTCAATTTCTTTTTTAAAATAATAAATGCAAAACACCATTCTCACCCATAACAAGAGCTTTCCATACTATATTTTTGCCCCATCTTATGTCCAGACTTCTGCTGGCATTAAAATTTTACATTATTTGTGCCATCATTTAAACATTCTTGGCTATCCAGCTTTTTTAGTTCCTACTAATCGAAAAAAGTATTTAGTTAATCCATATCTTGAGAATCATAAAAAACATTCTTTAACTCCAATAGTGATTTATCCAGATGTGGTAATGAAAAATAAATTAAATGTAAATTTTTTTGTGTATTACCTACTTCATTATCCAGGTTTTTTAACAAAACAAGACAATCTAGTATTTGATAAACCAGTTTTTACTTATTCAAAAAAAATAGCAGAAAAAACAAATTGTAGTAATTTTGATATTCATACTCTATTTATACCAATTTTTGACACTTCAATATTTTATCCTCCAAAAAATGATAATAAAAGAAGTGGCATGGTTTTTTATGCCTCAAAATACAAAAATGTTTTTCATCAAAAAACTTTTGCCATCACCGATAATGCCATTGAAATCACTAGAGACGAGCCCTCTTCTCAAAAAACTCAACAAGTCGCAGAATTATTTAGAACAGCAGAGGTTTTTGCCACTTACGAAGAAACATCTTTAATAAATGAAGCAATACTATGTGATTGCCCAGTTTTACTAATTAAAAATCAATATTTTAATGATGATTTTTTAACAGAATACGAACTCGGAAAATATGCCTGCTTTTCTGATTATAATCAAGAGTCTTTGGCAATAGCTAAATCACAAATCCCGCTTGCAAAACAAAAAATATTTGAATCAATACTTAATTTTAAGCCACAATTACAAAATTTTATTATAGAAACTCAAAAAAATGTTCAAAATTATCCTTTTCCAGATAATTTTAACAAAAAATATTTATGGCACGGAAAATTTTCTAAAATCATTAAATATAATATAATTAAACTTAAGTTATTCGGCATAACAATATCTAGAATATGTTTATTGAATGATTAAACCGATGAAGATTTATTTTGTCGATAAGTTTATCTTTAAAAGAAAGTGAGTTTAGATTTAACCATAGATTGACATGGATGTTTTTACATCAATAGAGTTGCAAATAATTAAAACAGAATTCTCTCTAAAATTTCATAGAAATGCTTTTTATGTAAGCTATCTCTATATCTGTTGCCTTAATATATATGATAGATTTATTTAATCTCAATCTAAAACAAAACTAGTTTCCTGTTTCGTTTTTTAGAATACTCATCAAGATATAATTATGAAATTTTCCATCCTAGTGTTTTATTGAAAAAAGAGGTTTTTAATCAAGTTGGTTTGTTTAATGCTATGCTAATTTTGTTGCTTGATTTTGATATGTGGGTAAGAATTTTGCTTGCTGGATTTGAGTTAAAAATTCTGGCAGAAAAATTAACAAATTTTCGTTATTTAAACAAAGATGGCAATCTTTCTGCTGGCGAAAAATCAATTATTAGATCTAGCCTAGAAATGAAGCAAGTTTTGTTAAATTACACTAAAATTAACAATTATTCTGATTTTATTAAAATTTTTCCAAATTATGTTGTTAAAAATGGGCAAAATCTTGCTTTGCCTAGTTATTTTTATTTACTTGATTATTGTTGGCAACAATATTTTGCGGTAGATCGGCTTAAATCTTATCTTAAAAATCATAATATCAAAAATTTTGTTTTAGAATTTATGCAATTGCAAAGTTTTGCCGATCGTGATTTTTATATATCTTTGCAACAAAATTGCGGTTTAACTTTTAAAAAATATCTTAATATTTCTGCACAATATCCAAACGGAATCTTATTAAACAAAAAAAAGAAATTATCAAAAACAATAAGAAAAATTAGTTTTTTTACTTCGTTGTTATTGTTAGTTATAGTTGCAAAATATATTGCGGAAACAATTAATACCATTTCTCATTTATAATTCTAAATCTAACAAAATATTATGTTTAGGAGTGCTAAACGGTAAACGACATGATTTTTAGCAAATTAT
>JBILTH010000150.1:0-3057 GCA_044371635.1 Rickettsiales bacterium | reverse complement strand
AATCATGCTAAAAATATAAATGTTATACCATTTTCTATTTATTAATTCTAGATCTATCTTCATCTTTTTGGTTAAAAATCTTTAATAAGTCTCTACCTATATTAATATAAAGATAATCGTTTTTTTAAAGTTTTTATCTCAAAAATATTGTACTATATTTGGAATTGTAAATGTGATTTGATATTAGTCATATTTTGAAAAGTCTATAACCAATGTTGTAAAACTAAACTACCTTTACCGATATTTAAAAAATTATCTACCGCTTCATAAACATAGTTGTTGGCTTTTTTTATTGCCCAAAGTTCTTTATTGGGCTTTTTGGCTAAAAAGCAAGCAATAGCGGTGGCAAGGGTACAACCTGTACCATGAATTTTTTTAGCATTGATTTTTTTATTAGAAATAATATGAAATTTATGATCGTTATCTAAAAAAACATTATGAATTTTACCATCGGTAAAATTTAAATGTCCGCCTTTAATAAGAACGGTTTTGCAACCTAGATTGGTTTTAATTTCAGAGGCGGCTTCTCTCATGTTACTAATGTTTTTAATGTTGATGCCACTCAATACTTGGGCTTCATCAATATTTGGGGTTACCATAAAACATTTGCTAATTAATTTTAATTTTAGATCGTTGATAGCAGATTTATCTAGTAATAAATCGCCAGAAGTTGCTATCATTACAGGATCGAGTATGATGGGAATTTTTTTAAATTTTTTTGACAATGCTTTATAAACACAATCAATAATTTCTTGATTGCCAAGCATACCAATTTTGATTATGTCAAAATTAATATCATCAAGTAAAATTTTAATTTGTTCTGATAAAAAATGAATTGGGGTATAGTTTATGTTATAAACTTTTTGAGTGTTTTGATTGGTAAGACAAGTTATTGCGGTTGAGCAATAGGTGTGAAGGGCGGTAGCGGTTTTTATGTCGCCTTGAATACCAGCTCCGCCACAAGAATCGGAACCGGCAATGACTAAAATTTTTTTTGCACTAGACATTTTATTGAGTTAAATTTATGTGTTTAAATTTAATACATCTCTCATTGAGAAAAAGCCAGATTTTTTGTTGCTAGCCCAAATTGCGGCCCTAATTGCTCCAGAAGCAAAAATATCGCGTTTAGATGCTTTATGAGAAAGTTCCATTCTTTCGCCTTCGCCAGCGAAAATAACAGTGTGATCGCCCACAACATCGCCTCCTCTTAGAGTAGCAAAGCCTATTTCGCCTTTTTTTCTAGGATTATTAGCATCAAAACGAATCATATTTGCCACTTCTTCTAGATTAATATCTCTGCCACAAGCAATTGCTTTTCCCAAAGCGAAAGCAGTGCCAGAAGGAGAATCTATTTTTTTATTGTGATGCATTTCTAAAATTTCAGCATCAAAATCATCTCTTAAAATTTTAGCAGTAAGTTCGACTAAATTAAGCAATAAGTTGATGCCTAAAGACATATTTGCCGACCAAATAATTGGAGTATGTTGAGCATAATTGGCTAACTGATTTTTTTCTTCTTCGTTAAAACCAGTAGTGCCACAAATAAAAATTTTATGATGTTCGGAACATATTTTAGCCAATTGCAAACTAAGAGAGGGCGAAGAAAAATCGATGACAGCATTACAAGATTTAATAAAATTATTGTGATTGTCGGTGATGAAGTAGCCAGATTTTTCATAACCTAAAAAGGTTCCAAGATCTTGGTTGCAAAAAATATTTTCTGCCCTAATTAAACCAGAAGTGAGTTCGACAATATTGTGTTGATAAACCATTTTAGCAATAGTTAAGCCCATTTTACCATTAATAGCCGAAACTCCGATTTTCATATAAATTATTGTAATTGATTATTAATTTTAGAATTTAGATCTAGTAAAAACTTCTCTATGCCGTTGTTTTTAATAGTAGAATCAAATTCGGATCGTTGAGTTTCAAGCAAACTTATACCTTCAGCAATAAAATCGACTATTGCAAGTTGATTGTTTTGTTCTTTTACTCGAAAATCTAGGTTGATTGGATTAGCATTATCTTTAGGATAGAATTGTGTTTTTACTAGAAAAAAACTACTTTGTTTGTTAACATTATTTACCGTGAATTTTTTACCATTGTAACTATTAAATTTTGGTGCATAAGTATTTATCATAAATTTACGATACAAAGAAAAAAACTGTTCTTTTTGTTGATCGCTGGTTGTTTTGTAGTGAGATCCTAAAACAAATTTAGCAATCCATTTTGCATCTATGTTTTGATCTATTAAATTAATTATTTGTTGTTTTTTTTGATTTTCTTTACTTTTTTTATCACTGGCAACAGAAATTATTTTATCACCAAAATCTTGAATAAATTTTTGCACCTCGTTGTTTTCAGCCATTGCATTATTACCAAAAAATAAAATAGCAATAAAAAATATTTTGAATAATGATTTCATAATTTTAGTTGTTTATTTGATTGTTTCTTCTTTGTAAATAGGCTGTGCGTATGATGGCATAAGAATCAAAAGAATTTTTTCTAATTTCTTTAATTGTATCAAGTAGTTTTTCTCTGTTACTTACTAAACTTGTTGAACTCATAATAATGCGTGGAGAAGTAGCAAGTGAATTGGTATCAAAAATATCAAAAGCTAGTGGATTTACCAATTTTTCTGTTGCTATTCCAACAAAATCAACACCTGTGCTTGGCCCTAAAAAAGGTAAAACTAAATAAGGAGAAGAATTTAAGCCGTAGTAGGCAAGTGTTTGACCAAAATCTTCTGTTTGATAGTTGAGATTTTTTTTCTTGGCAATATCAAATAAACCAAAACAACCCAAAGTTGTGTTGATTAAAAAACTAGAAAAAGTTGCCAAAGAATTATCTATTTTGCCCTGCATTAAAGAATTAAAGCCAGAAATTGGTGAATATAAATTATCAAAAAAATTATTTACTGAATTGCGAGCTGGTTGTGGAATAGAAAAACGATAAAATTTAGCAATTTTTTCAAAAAAATATATATCTATTTTTTCGTTAAAAGCATAAATTTTTCTATTATATTTTTCGTAAGGATCGTTAATTTTTTGTTTAGTA
>JBILTH010000149.1:0-3063 GCA_044371635.1 Rickettsiales bacterium | reverse complement strand
CCAGTTTGAGGATTTCTACCTTTTCTAGCTGCTGTTTTGATTGTTTTAAAAGAGCCGAAACCAATAAGAGCAACTGAATCGCCTTTTTTAAGGGCTTTAGTTACAACCTTAATAAAGGCATCTAAAGCACTACCGGCATCTTTTTGAGAAATATCGGCATTATTTGCTATTTCTTTAATTAAATCTGTTTTATGCATAAGATTTTATTATTTTAATTAATAAAAAAACTGTTTTATGGCAAGCATAAAATCAAGTTATATTAGATTCTAAATACCATTTTCACTAAATGCAACTAATATTTTAATTTTTTATCATTAAAATTAAAATGATACAATGTTTATTTTGTTGATCTTGATCGATCTGATTGTAATATTTTTGTTTCGGTAATAACATAATCAAGTTGATAATCATGTTCTTCTTTGATAAAATGTTGATTACACACCTGAAAATTAAAAGCAAAACCAATGGCAATAGCAGAAATTTTAACAAGAGTTTTATCGTAATAACCTTTACCCATGCCTAATCTATTTAGCGATTTATCAACAGCAACCAAAGGCACAATAACAATATCTGGTAAGCATTTATTTTTGCTATTTGGTTCTAATATTTGCGAAAATTTTTTATTAACAATTAATTTTGTTTCTTGAGTAAATTCATAAAATTCTAATTCAAGATCTTTTATTTTTGGCAAATAATATGTTATTTTCTTTTGTTGCAAGTAATTTTGCAAAATAATTGTAGCAACTTCATATTTAGTTTGTTGATATAGAGCTATTTTTTTTTGTTGCCAATCAATTAAGTTACTTGATGCAAATGATAAAAAATTTTCACAAATTTTTTTTGATGAATTATAAATTTCTTGGGTTGAAAGTTGCTTTCTTTGTTGTAAATAATAGCTTCTTAACTCTTTTTTTTGCATAAAAATTAGTTGTTGAAATTTGTAATTTAGTTTGTTATTATTTTAGATTATCTTTAAAAAAAATAAAGTCATAAAAATGAAAAAAAATCTGATTATTTGGGCAATAATTTTAATTGTTTTATTTGCAATTTCTATCTACCTTGATGGTGCTAATAATTCAAAAAATAATATTAATTTTTCTGATTTTATTAATAAAGTAGAAAATTCCGAAGTAACCGAAGTAAAAATTAAAGGCAACGATCTTAACGGTGTTTTAAAAGACGGTTCTAGTTTTTACACTTATCTGCCTTATTATCCAAATTTAATTGAAAAACTGTATGCAAAAGGAGTAGCTATTAATTCTTTACCTCTAATTAGTAAATCTGAAAAAATCACTACTGGCTTAATCAGTTGGTTACCTTTTCTTATCATGATTGGGTTGTGGATATTTTTTGCAAAAGGCGCTTCTGGAAAGGGTGGCGGTGGTGCTTTTGGTTTTGGTAAATCAAGGGCAAAATTATTGCAAGAAAATAAAAATAAAATAACTTTTCAAGATGTTGCTGGCATAGATGAGGCAAAACAAGAACTTAGTGAAATTGTTGATTTTTTAAAATCTCCTAAAAAATATATTGAAGTTGGCGCTAAAATTCCTAAAGGCTGTTTGTTAATAGGGTCTCCTGGTACTGGTAAAACACTATTGGCAAGAGCAATTGCTGGTGAAGCTGGAGTTCCGTTTTTTTCTATTTCTGGCTCTGATTTTGTTGAAATGTTTGTAGGTGTTGGGGCAAGTAGAGTGAGAGATATGTTTGAGCAGGCCAAAAGATCTGCCCCTTGCATTGTTTTTATTGATGAAATAGATGCTGTTGGTAGACATCGTGGCTCTGGTTATGGCGGCGGAAACGACGAAAGAGAACAAACTCTTAATCAAATGTTGGTAGAAATGGATGGATTTTCTGATAATGAAGGTGTAGTAATTATTGCTGCTACTAATAGACCAGATGTTTTAGATAAGGCATTGTTAAGACCAGGTAGATTCGATAGACAAATAACCGTGCCTAATCCAGATATTTTAGGTAGAGAGCAAATTTTAAATGTGCATATGAAAAAAATTAATGCCGCTTCCGATATAGATTCCAAAACAATTGCTAGAGGAACCCCTGGTTTTGCTGGTGCAGATTTGGCAAATTTAGTGAATGAAGGTGCAATTATGGCTGCTAGATCTAATCAAAAAATGGTTACCATGAAAAATTTAGAAGATGCTAAAGATAAAATTTTAATGGGTACCGAAAGAAAATCTATTATAATGCAAAAGTCTGAAAAAGAACTTACCGCCTATCATGAAGCAGGTCATGCTATTACCGCTATTAACTCTCCTAACTCCGATCCAATTCATAAAGCCACCATCATTCCTAGAGGCAGAGCTTTGGGTTTGGTAATGAGATTGCCCGAAACTGATCGTTTTTCTATTACTAGAGCAAAATTACATGACGATCTAGTAGTGGCAATGGGCGGTAGAGTTGCCGAAGAGATAATTTTTGGTTACGATCAAATAACTACAGGAGCTTCTTCTGATATTTCGCAGGCAACTTATATGGCAAAAAATATGGTTATCAAATGGGGTTTAAGTGATAAATTAGGAAATGTCGATTTATCCGAAGACGATTCTAATAAAATGTTTAATACTAAAAGCTACTCCGAAGCAACTAGTCAAATCATTGATCAAGAAGTAAAAAGAATTATCGACGAAGCCTATAATAAGGCAAAAAATATTTTACTTACCAAAAATAATGATCTGCATTTATTAGCAAAATCACTACTCGAACACGAAACTTTAACAGGAGAGCAAATAAAAACTATACTCTCTGGTGGTGAAATAAGCAAACAAAATCAAGAGCGACAATCTATGGCGAGCTCTCTATCTTCTTTATAAAAAATATAATTTATTTACATTGTTTATAATCCTTATTTATTGAAGATGATAAAAATCTAGTCTGTAAAAGTAAAGCCTGAACTTTTATAGAAAGAATAATATCAAATCCCATTTATAATTCTCAATCTAGCAAAATATTTTTAAGATAGACCATATATAAAAAATTCTAGTTTATTTTCACATCTACTAAAGCTATAATTTGCCTAAATAAAACCTATGGCAAATTATAGCTTTA
>JBILTH010000204.1:0-3080 GCA_044371635.1 Rickettsiales bacterium | reverse complement strand
GCTGCCACTGGCGTAGCCCGGGTGGGGAGCGAGCACGCTGATGGGCTGGTAGCCCCAGTAGTTGCTCAGACCGTCAGGGGCTGCCTGGGCGTCGAAGGCGAACACCGGCATCAGCTCGACTGCGGTGATGCCCAGCTGCTGCAGGTAGGGAATCGTTTCGATCAGACCGGCATAGGTGCCGGCCCGCTCGGGCCCGACAGCGGCACCGGGAGCGGCGGTGAACCCCCGCACGTGCAGCTCGTAGATCACCGTTTCGCGCGCCGGGCGGCGCAGGGGCCGATCCCCCTCCCAGTCGTAGCGGCTGAGGTCGGCCACCACACTCTTGAGGGCCCCAGCCCAGCCGCCCCCCCCAGCGATCGACTCCCCAGCGCGGCGCTGGCCCCGCTGCCGGCAATAGCCCGCCGGGACCCCCAGGGCCGGGGCGTAGGGGTCGAGCAGCAGGCAGTCGGGATCGGAGGGGAGTCGGTAGCCATAGAGCTGCCCCGGCCCCACCCCCGCCACCAGGCCATGCCAGTAGGTGGCGCTGCGGTGCTGTTCTCCCTCGAGCAGAAGCACCGCAGACGGCTCGGGATCATCGAGCGCGTTGAACAGACACAGCTCAACCCTCTCGCAGCCCCTGGCGTGGAGGCTGAAGTTCACGCCACCTCGCTGCAGCGTCGCCCCGAGCGGCGCACTGCCGCCGGCGGCCAGGGCCCTGAGAGTGTCAGTCACGGAGAGCCGCACGGTGTGGGATCACCCGCCAATGGTGGCCAGGACCAGGCGCGCTGCCTACGTTGCGCTGCAATTGAGGGCTGGGTGAATGGAGATCACGGTGGTGGAGCTGCTGGTGCCAGCCGCGCCCTCAACCGCAGCCCAGGCGACTCTGTTGCTGCTGCGCCTGTTCATGGGCGTGTGCTTCATTCGCCACGGCTGGCCAAAACTGCGCAACCTCAGCACCTGGTCTCAGGCCCTGAAGACTCCGCAGTGGCTCTGCTTTCTGTCGGCGGCATCGATGTTCGGTGCCGGGATCGCCCTGTTGCCCGGGTTGTTCACGCCCCTGGCTGCCCTGGCAATCCTGGTGTCGATGGCCTACGCCATGGTGCTGGAGATCCGCTCCGGCTTTCCCTTCATCGCCCCCGATCCCTATCAGATTCCAGCCGGTGATTACGCCGGGCCGATGGGGGTCGGGGAGCCGCCCAGCTGGGAGAAGGCTGCCATGTATGTGGTGATGTGTCTGGTGCTAATCGGCTGCGGCGGAGGCCTCTTCTCCCTCGACAACCTGCTGATCGCTGATCTTCTCAGGGTTGCCTTCAGCTAACCAGCCGCTCCTTCAGGTGCTCGGCCACCCGCAGGGCATTGGCGATCGCCGTGAGCGAGGGATTCACCGCGCCGATGGTGGGCATGAAGCTGGTATCCACCACATAGAGGTTGTCGAGCTCGTGAGCCTTGCAGTGCAGATCAAGCACTGAGGCGGCCGGATCGCTGCCGAAGCGGCAGGTACCGGCCTGGTGCCCCACCGCGGCGATCGTCATCGTGCTCTTGACGTAGATCTGGCGCTCCACCAGATGGTTGCGCAGGTAGAGCCGATCAAGCAGGCCGGTGAGTCGTCCAACCAACCGCTGAGAAGCTGTCTGGTTGTTGGGGGTATAGCTGAGATGGATCTGGCCCTGATCATCCACCGTCACCCGGTTGTCAGGGTCGGGAAGATCCTCTGAGGAGATCCAGAAGTCAAGGGCATGCTCGGCGATCTTGTCCATCGTCCAGCCGGGCATCAGAAATGTTTCCAACGGCGCATAGCCCTTCATGATCGTGCCATTGGTCTTGCCAGTCATCTGGATATTGCCCATCGGGTAATCGAAGTCGGCATCCCCCAGATACCAGTCGTTGAGCGACACCGTTTTCTGAAACACGGTGGTGTTCGGCTCATGGGCCAGGGCCACCATCGCCTTGCTGTTGTGGAACATGTAGTTGCGGCCCACCTGGTCGGAACCGTTGGCCAGGCCGCGGGGATGCCTGTCGTTGGCCGACATCAGCAACAGCCGGGCGCTGTTGGCGGCACCGCAACTCACCACCACCACATCACCGCTCACCTGCATGGTTTCGCCATCGCGCTGCAACTCCACCGCCGTCACGCTGCGGCCCTTGGCATCGGTGACCAAACGGTGCACCTGAGCCCGGGTGAGCAGCGACACGTTGGGGCTGGCCAGGGCCGGGCGCATACCCAGCACATCGGCATCACTCTTGGCATGCACCAGGCAGGGGAAACCGTCGCAGCAGTTGCACTTGCGGCAGCGACTGAAGGCCATGTGGTCCTCATCGAGCAGCACGCCGCTGGGGGCATGGAAGGGATGCAGGCCAGCAGCGCGCAGGTCGTCGACCAGCTTCTGCATGCGCGGCTCATGCGCCACCGGCGGGTGGGGGTAGGGGCCACTGCACGGCGGCTCGGTGGGGTCCTCACCGCGCTGGCCATGCACGTGATACATCTCCTCAGCCCGCTGATACCAGGGCTCGAAGTCGCTGTAGCGCAGGGGCCAGGCCGGTGAGATGCCGTCGTGGTGAACGAGTTCCTCGAAATCCTGCTGGCGCAGGCGGAAGTGGGCGGCGCCATACATCTTGGTGGCACCACCCACGAAGTAATGGCTGCCCGGCTGAAACGGTTTGCCGTGCTTGTCGAACCAGGTGTCCTTCGACACGTAGCGATTCTTCTGAAACACCTCCTCGGCATCCCAGTTCTGGGGCTCCTGGGGCAGCCAGTCGCCCCTCTCCAACACCAGAATCTTCAGGCCGGTGGGTGCCAGAGCCCGGGCCAGGGTGCCGCCACCGGCGCCACTGCCGATGATCACCAGATCGAAGTGGGCTCCGTGTTCAACCTGTCGCTGCTGAGCAACAGGCAGGGGAGAGCTGTGGATGCCGGTGAGCAGATCCTGGGAAGACACCGGGGCCATGGATTGGGAGGCGAAGGAAGGCTCGTGATCGCGAGTTGAGGTTCAGCGCTGAACGTCAACCGGTGGGATAACGATGCAGCTGATTGATCATCTTGGCCACCACGGCGCTCCAGCCGGTCTGGTGGGAAGCACCAACGCCGCGGCCGTTATCACCGT
>JBILTH010000148.1:0-3081 GCA_044371635.1 Rickettsiales bacterium | reverse complement strand
AATTCAAACTTGCAAACGATAATTTAATGATTTATAATTACTAGTTGTTAACATTATTTTTTTAATGAAATATCAGTTGTTAACATTTTAATTTTGTTAATAATTTGTTAATATATGTTGATAGTTTTTTTGTAAAAAACAAAACTGTTAATAAGTAGCAACTTGTTAACAATTTATTAACAATTTGTTAACAATGTGTTAATAAAAATTTCAAAAAAATGAAAGAACGAATAATCTATAAACTAACTAAAAATTTTCAGCCAAGTTTTTTGCAAGTAATTGATAATTCATCTGCTCATAATAATCATTTTACTTCTAAAAATAATTTAGGAACTCATTTTAAAATTATTATTACTAGTAGTTTTTTTAACTGCATAACAAAAATTCAAGCTCATCGTTTAATTAATAAAAGTTTAGAACAAGAATTTTTAGACGGTTTGCATGCTTTAGAAATTAAAATAATACCATTTTAATTTAATATTTTTTACTATCTACTTGTATTTAAAAAAAATTATTTTAAAATATTTCAAATAAAATATTTTAAAAAATTTCATTTTATTCTTATTATGTTGGTAGTCCAAAAATTTGGCGGAACTTCGGTTGGTAATATCGAGCGAATCAAAAATGTTGCTAAAAAAGTTGAGACTGAAATTAAAAAAAACAATCAAGTGATAGTTGTGGTTTCGGCAATGTCTGGGGTTACTAATCAGTTAGTTGATTATTGCAATCAGGTTTCAAGCTTAACAAATAATTTTGCACTAAGCGAATACGATTCTATTGTTGCCACAGGTGAGCAAATAACTTGTGGTTTATTGGCTTTACAGTTGCAATCTATGGGTTATAAAGCTAGGTCTTTCTTGGGTTGGCAAATTCCTCTTACAACCGATAATGTTCATAGTAAAGCCAGAATCGATGAAATAAATGGTAAAGTTTTATTAGAGGCTTTAAAAAACTATCAAATAATAGTAATAGCAGGTTTTCAAGGTATGCATCTTGAATCAAATAAAATAACTACTCTTGGTAGAGGTGGCTCTGATACTTCTGCAGTAGCAATAGCTGCTGCGGTAAATGCTGATATTTGCGATATTTATACAGATGTTGATGGTGTTTATACCACAGATCCTAGAATTACTGATAAAGCAAAAAAGCTTAACAAAATAACCTATGAAGAAATGCTAGAAATGGCTTATAGCGGTTCAAAAGTTTTACAAACTCGCTCTGTGGCTATGGCGATGGCTCATAATGTTAAAGTGAGAGTGCTTTCTTCTTTTGAAGAAGTCAACGAAAATTCAGGAACAATTTTAGTTAATAACAATACAGAAATTATGGAAAAAAGATTAATTACCGGCATTAGCTATTGCAAAACCGATGTTCGAATTACCTTATCACAAATGCCAGATCACCCTGGTTTATCAGCGACAATTTTTGGTGCTTTAGCAAGCCAAGAAGTTAATGTTGATATGATTGTGCAAAACATCAGTGCTGATGGCAAAAAAATAGATATAACTTTTACAACCAGTAACGATGAACTAGAAAGAGCAAAAATCGCTATTGCAAATATTAAAAACGAAGTAAATTTTACTGAATTAAAAATAGACAATAACATTGCTAAAATTTCGGTGATTGGTGTTGGCATGATTAGCCACTCTGGTGTTGCACACACTATGTTTAAAACATTGGCAGATAAAGGCATTAATTTATTGTTAATTTCTACTTCTGAAATCAAAATTTCGGTTTTAATAGCCAAAGAATATGGCGAATTAGCTGTGCGAATTTTACACAATGCTTTTGGTTTAGAAAAATAAATAAATTTTAATTTCAATATACTATCAAACTTTACTAATATATAAATACTATCCTAACAATGAAATCTCAACAATCAATTGAAAAAAAACCACCTCTTACTCTTTCATTTAAAATATCAGATCCCATTGATTTTGGTCCTAATATAAAATACATCAAGGAACAACTTCAAGAACTTGAAAACCTTAAAGAACTTGGTAATTATGATAATAAGTCATTGATGGTGATATTTTTACAATCAGATAATACAATAGAAGTTCAAACAGGGTTTCGGGAAATAGAAGAAATTATTATACCAGTTCCCATTGGAAGCATAATAAGAAAAACACAGGCATCAGAAATAGCAGAGTATAATGAGCAATTAGAAGAATTAGGGTTTGTAAATGTAGCTCTTGGCTCTCAAGCATTATATAAAATGCTATGCAAATGTAAAAAATTACAACAGTTGAGTTTTGAGTCAATGTTTGGAGGTTTAGAAGGGATTTTAGAAAACTCTGATTATGCATTACTCACAAAACTTAAAGGAATAGAAGAAGATAAACTAATTTGTCGTGCAAGAGGATTAACCGAGCTACTAAAAGAAACCGTATCAATTGCTGGAGATCGATTAAAAAAATTAAGTTGCAAAAATAGTTTAGTAAATGATGATGGATTAGATCAAATCGCAAAGTTATCAAAATTACAAGAATTAGATTTAACAAATGTAAAAAATCTTTCTGCTGAAAAATTAAGCAAATTAATAAAAAATCTTCCAGAACTGCAAAAATTAAATCTGGCTGGGTGTTCGTTAGAATTAGAAGATTTACCATTAATTTTAGATACACTCAAAACAAACAATTCAACCACAATACATCCATTACAGAGCTTAACTCTTCCTTTTGAAATAAAAGATCCTGCTACTTTACAAAAAATAGCAATGCAAACCAACTTAAAATCTATAACTTTCGTGCACGGTTCAGAGAGTTACACACTTGAAAAATTTACCGATCAAACAGGGAAAAGTACCTTTATAGAAAAAATAGATCCACCTTCTGTTACACCAATTCCAACAATTATAGAAAAAAGTGTATCCGAATCGGCAGACAATATATTGAGTTGTTAGCTAGGAAAAACTTGCAGTTATTACACCATTTCAACTTTTTAGTTGACCATTTAAATATTTTATGAATAGTTGATTTATTATTAATCAACTATTTATAAATATGGCAACAATTCCAGAGTTAAATAAATCACTTATAAATAAATCTAAACAAAAACTAAAAGCTATATCCGCTTTAT
>JBILTH010000147.1:0-3119 GCA_044371635.1 Rickettsiales bacterium | reverse complement strand
TAACTTAATTTTATGCTTCATCTTGTTTATTTAAATATTACTAAAAAACTTTTTTATATTTAAATAAAACATAAAATCATTAAATCAAAAGATTATATTTCTTGATTTAATGATTTTTGTTATAAGTTTTAACTAAATATATTGAATATTATAATTAAAAATAACTAATACCATTTTCACTAATTAAAACAATGCAAGTATTTTTTAGGATTTTGAGCTAAAAGATAATGTTAGAATGTGAAAAATCATAAATTTATTTTAAAATGAAAAATAATTATTTTATACCGATAAAACAGATCTGCCTTTAAATCTTCTTCGAGAAAGCACTCTTCTGCCATTGGCAGTTGCCATACGCGAACGAAAGCCATGTCTTCTTTTTCGTACAATTTTACTAGGTTGCCAAGTTCTTTTCATAAGATGATGATATTAAAAAAATTAAAATTTTTGTTGAATTTTTTTGATTGCCAAAGATAATCTAGAAAGTTTGCGAGAAGCGGTGTTGAGTTTGATTACTTTTTTATTTACACCTTTTGCAATTTCTGGCTCAAGATTTTTAAAAGCTTCAAGAGCTTGTGTTTTATCTTGATTTTTAATTGCAATATCTACTTTTTTGATAAAAGTTCTGATACGATTAATTCTAGAAGTGTTAACAATGTTTTTTCTTTCACTCACTCTGAATGCTTTTTGTGCCGATTTAGTGTTTGCCATATAATAATTATCGATTTAATATTTGTGATACCATTTTTACTTAAAAAATTAACAAAAATATTTTGTTATATTTAAAACCGTAAATTAAAAACCACATAACTCATAACTGAGCTAAAAAGTTTATTTTAAATACAATAAAATAATTTAGCAAGTAATTTTTTTTAGACCCTGCAAATAAGTTTGTAATATTTCTGGCACATCAACTGAACCATCTTGATTTTGATAATTTTCTAAAATAGCAACTAAAGTTCTACCCACCGCTAGAGAGGAGCCGTTTAAAGTGTGAGCAAAAAAATTTTGATTATTGTGTTTATATTTAATATTCGCTCTTCTTGCCTGAAAATCACCACAATTTGAACAGCTAGAAATTTCTCGATATTTATTTTGCGAAGGCAACCAAACTTCTAGATCGTAGGTTTTTTGAGAACAAAATCCCATATCTCCAGTACAAAGCAAAATTTTTCTAAATGGCAAACCAAGTTTTTGCAACACTAAACTCGCTACTTCTGTCATTCTAATATGTTCTTTTTGCGAATTCTCTGCACTATCAATTGAAACTAATTCAACTTTTTTAAATTGATGTTGGCGAATTATTCCTTTCGTGTCTTTACCTGCTGCCCCAGCTTCTTGTCTAAAACAAGGTGTATAAGCCACAAATCGCATTGGCAATTGTTTGATATCAAATATTTTATTGGCAACTAAATTAACTAAAGAAACTTCGCTTGTTGGAATTAGCCAATAATCATCTTCTGTTTTAAAAGCTTCTTGGGCAAATTTTGGCAATTGACCCGCTCTTAACATAGCTTCTCGTTTCACTAAATTTGGCGGAGAAACTTCGCAATAGCCATGGCTTATTGCAATATCTAACATAAAATTTGACAATGCTCTTTCAAGATTTGCCAAAACACCGCTAACGGTTGAAAATCTTGCTCCAGACATTTGAGCAGATTGCTCAAAATCTAGCATTTTGAGATTTTTACCAATTTCATCATGGGAAAGTGGAGGAAAATTAAATTTTTTAACCTTACCAAAAGTTTCTATGACAATGTTTTGTTCTTCTGAAGAGCCAACTGGCACATCTTCTTGAGGTAAATTAGGAATTTGCAATAGTAAATTTTCTAGTTCTTGCTCGATATTGTTTTGTTGTTGCAATATTTTTATTTCATCATTAATGATTTTAACTTCTTCTGATAATATTTTAATCTGCTGTTGATTTTGTTGCTTTGCAACAATTGCAATATTATTGACAATAACATTTTTTTTAGCTTGCAACTCTTGAATTGCCTGAATTTGCTGTTTTTTTTGTTGATTGAGATGAATAATTTGTTGAGCCAAAAAATTGCTGTTGCGATTTTTCATTGCTAAATCAAAATTTTGTGGATTTTGACAAATATATTGTAAATTTATCATGGTAAAAGGTGTAGGTTAATATCGGCATCATACATTTTGCGGTAAAATTTATTGAGAGCAAGCAATTGTTGATGTGTGCCACATTCTACTATTTTACCCTTATCAATAAAAACTATTTTCTGACAATTGCCTAAAAAAGATAGCCGATGAGCCACAGTTATGACTGTTTTGTGACTTGCAAATTGATTTATTGCCTGCATCACTAATTGTTGGTTTTGATTATCAAGAGCTGATGTTATTTCATCAAGAAGCAATATAGGGGAATCTTTAATGATTGCCCTAGCTAAAGCAATACGCTGCCTTTCGCCACCAGATATTTTTATGCCTTTTTCACCAAGTAAAGTATCAAGACCTTCTTGAAAAGATAAAACAAAGTGCAAAGCAGGAGTGTTTTCGATTAGAGATAAAACTTGTTGTTTAGTAATATTTTTATTGACATAGGCAATATTTTCAAAAACACTACCTGAAAAAATAAAACAATTTTGAGATATGTAGGCAAATTGTTCTCGCAATAAAGGTAGTGGAATTTGTTCAATGTTATGTTCGTTTAATAATATTTGTCCACCAGTTACTTGCTGAAATTTTAACAATAACTGCAAAATAGTGCTTTTGCCCGAGCCACTTAAACCAACAATACCAATTTTTTCACCATAATTTATTTTTAAATTAAAATCATCTAAAATATTATGTTGCATTTTTTCTGGATAAGAAAAATAAACACCCTGAAAATCAATTATTATAGGGGCTTGCATCGTTATTTTAATTAAATCATTTTCTTCGTTTTTTATTGTGGCAAAACTTGGTTGCATTGCCAATAATTCGCCAATTCTCATTAAAGAACCGTTGGCAGTTTGTATTTGGCTAGCAATTTGACTTAAACCAACTAAAGAAGTTGCCACCAATACAGCATAAAATAAAAAAGAAGAAAGCTCACCTGCGGTTATTTCGCCAGATAAAACATCGTGCCCGCCAATTAAGAGGATAATAGCAACCGCTCCAAA
>JBILTH010000019.1:0-10959 GCA_044371635.1 Rickettsiales bacterium | reverse complement strand
TTTAGCAATTATTTAAAAAAAAGATTGGCAAAATTTAACCTCATTAACCGATGAAAAATTTATCTTGTCTATAAATTGATCTTGCCTATCAATTTATCAAGAAAGTTAGTTGAGATTTGAAAAAATTTATCTACAATTTTGTTAAAAAATAATCGAAAAAAAATCTTCTCTAAAATTGTTTATATCCTAACAAAATCTATTGCATAAAGTTTTTAACTTTCAAAAATTCTAGGTTATTATCTTCTATTTTTTCATCTGTATAAATAACGATATACTTAAATTTATTCTCCTGAATTCCTTCAAGATAACTTATAGCTTTTTTCTTGTTTAAAACTTGCTTATCTTTATTTTTATCTTTAGCTTTGATTTCAACAATTAAAAACTCACCATTTTGTTTAGTTATAATAAAATCTGGAAAATAATTATGATATTTGCCATCTTCGCCTTTGTATGCAAAATAAAAATCAGTTTTCTTGGTATCTTTTATTGAGCCAGTAAAATAAACATCATCTATATCTTTTTTATCAAGTTGCAGAATATTTAAAATTTTCGTAAAAAAATTCTTTTCTGGCTTTGAATCAAAATCATAAACACTTAGATGAAAGCCTAGATTTTCGTCTTTATGCTCAACTAATAATTTTTCTCGCTCACTTCCTTCTTTAAACTTTATTGTATGATAAAAAACTCCATTTTCATCTTTTTGAAAATTATAATTACCATCTTTGTCTTGAATTTTAATAATTGCCAAAACTTCTTTAATTTTTTCTTTGGTTATTTTATATTCGCTAAACTGTTTTTCTGTTTGCTCAAATAAATGTTGCAAATCAATTGCTGGTAATGTTTTATTTGGATAAATTTTTATCAATTCGTTAAATATTTCTTGATAACTAATATGATAATTTTGTGCAATTTTAACAGTAGCATTAAAAATGCCGATGTCATTTTGTATATTTTTAACTTTATTGGCAAAGCTAGATTCTTTTAATTCGCCATTTTCAAGGCGATATGAAGTTTTGTGCAATTGATTTTCAAAAGCAACTGGCTTGGTTAAAACAAGCGATTTTTTATTTTGCACCTCATTTCTGACGATTTTACTAATTTCTTTAATAATTTCTAATTTTGGCATTTGATATTTTCTAATTATCGCTTTTTTTTCGATTATTTTATTGGTATCTTGCTTGCTAAAATCATCAATAGAAATATTAAAATTTTCGCGCAGTTCTCTATCTAAAATTTCAATATTTTTGTTAGATAAATAAATTTTTGCTCTTGCTTTATTTTCTTTTACTTGTCTTAAACATCTGGTGCTGGCTTGTAAGATGAAATTATTCGAAGAAGATGCCTCTCTAATTAAGGCGGTAGCGAAAAGACTAGGGCAGTTCCAACCTTCTTTGCCTTTGTCAATCAACAAAATTATTCTTTTTTGCGAATCTGGTTTATTGAGATTATTAAAATCTTCGATTTCGTTTTTGTTAGATTCTTGAGTATTGACCAAAATCAAGGTTAAGCTCTGTGAAATATTGCCCAAAGTTTTTTCGATCAAAAATTTACAATGTTGTAAATGCTGTTCGTTTTTAAAGTAAAAAGCAATTTTTGCCATTTGTCCAGAATAGAGCCTTAATTCGCCATAATTTAGAAAAAAATCTTCAATAATATCTTTAATAATTCTTTCTTCATTTTCTTCGTTAAAATCGTAAGAAATAATATTATCTTTAACCGATTTTAAAATATTATCTCTGATTCCTTCTTCTAAAGAATACCAAAAAACCACTTCTTTTAACGGTTCTTTTTTAAAATAAGGAGTGCCAGTTGTGTTAATAACACAAACCAAATCTTTGTTTTTATGAATATGATTTATAGTTTCCCTCACTCTTTTTAAACTATCGCCAAGATTGTTACCATAAGTGTTGTGAGCTTCATCAGAGAAGATGCCAAGCCCATCAAGATTAGTTATTTTTTGTAATCTTAAATTTTCGGTTAATTTTTTTTCTTCAGTTTTTTGATTAAATAAATCATTTTTTAAAGTGGTATTTTTTAAAATAATTTTTTCAGAATTAGTAACCAAAATATTATAAATTCCTCTTTCTTCAACTCCATCAAACCTTTTATCACCGTCTTTGGTGTAATTTATTTTTAAATTAGGGGCGAGTTTTTTAAATAATCTTGCTGGCAAAATTTTATCAAAAGCAATGTCAGAAATTTCATGTAGTGATTCGATAATAGTTTTACCGGGGGCAAATATCAAGGCATTTTGCATAAATTTAAAATCAGCAGGTTTTTCTTGCTCATCAAAATCAATAGCAATAGCAAATTCAATGGCAATTATTGAGCCAATTAAAATTGTTTTGCCTGTTCCCATTGCCAAAGCTAAAATATAGCTAGCATAATCAAGGTTTAGGGCTTCGTGCAGAGTTTGATATTTATATTTTTTTACAAATTCTAAATCAGTTTTAATTTTTTCTAAAATTTTATCTAAATCAACATCATCAATTGCATCTTTATTAACATGGATTATGCCAAGAGTTTTAAAAAGAGCAATTTTATCATCTGCAAAAAGTGTTTTGTAAAGCTCAATTGTTTGCGGAGTTTTTAAAATAAATCGCAAATATAAATAGCTTTCAATTGCTTCAAATTGTGGTTTGCGAAGAAACTTAAAAGAGCCATCTTCTAATTTATTATAATTTAAAATTTCTTTAATTTGTGAAAATTCTGTGCTGTAATAATTTTGTTGTCTCCAAGCGGTTATTTTTTCTTGTAATTTTGTAAATAAAGTCATGTTAATTTTTTATCGTTTTTTTTAAGTTTTGTTAACCGATTTTTTAGCGATTCTTTTGGTGGTAAAAAATTTGATTCATCAACAATTTTTTTGTGAGTTTTTTCTTCAAGAGCAATTCTGGCATCAAGGGCAATTTTACCGCCTTTTTTAGCAGGAATTTTATTTTGCTCAAAACCTTTACTTTGCAAATTTTCGGCAATTTGTCTTGTTGCAAGTTCTGCTAAAGCTGTAAAAATCAACTCTGCCTCGTTCATATGATCTCTTAAATTATGTTGTTTTAAATTTTTTAATTTTTTATGTTGAGATACACTTATACCTGACCATTCTTGATGAATAATGTTAGTTAATGTTACAAATTCTTGACCCTCTTTAACATCATTATTTTTCCAATAATCGGTGAGTTTATTTCGAGTTTCTTGACCAGTCATTCTTTGAGCAATCCATTTTTCACTTCTGCCTAATTTTTGCCAATTTTGTCTTGCTCGTTGTAATGAAATTTCAGGATCGGCAATTTCATTGATTCTTTCATTGCCAATTTTGGCTAACCACATTTTTATTGGCTCGGCTTTTGGGCTTGGAATTGATTGAATAAGACGAAAAATATTTTCTAAATCAGTAACATCAGTGTTATAAAATTTACCATCTTTGGCGATCATTTTCAGTTGGTCACAATTTGTGACCAACTGACTTCCTTCCTTTGTTAGCCTGTCTTTAAGAGTAGACCAATAACTTTTGGCTTTTTTATAATCCTGCTGATTTGTTAGCACTGCAACAATATCAATAATTGAAAAAAACCATTTTTGTTTTTCTTCGTCAAAGTGTTTTCTGATTGAGAAATTTTCAAAAATTTCTAATTTATTTAGTTGATTATTTGTAGATTTTTTATTCATAGGAATTTTATTTGTGGTTAATAAATTTATTCTATAATTAAAGTTTCTTCGCCAAGCATATCAATAATTTTGACCGCAATTTTATTGCTGGTTTCAAATTCGTATTTGCCTTTAATAAAATCTTTTTTCTTGGCAGGGATATCGCTTTCGCAAATATTAAAAACTTCGCCATTGTAATTAAAATCAAATAAAATCATGTCAATTTGGCTTTTAAAATCAATAATCTGCTCTTCAAAAAGATTTTTATCAATTTCTAATCTTTTTAAAATTGTTGGCGATAAATAATTTTTAATTTCAACAATTTTTTTATTTTGCTTTTGAGCAATCAAAACATCGGCAATTGCTGGTTCAAAGGCAATTAAACCATCTTTTTGAATATCTCTTATTTTAATTTTATTGATCGGTGAAATTTTATTATGTTTGGCAATTTCGCTTTCTAAAATCACTTCTTGCCCCAAACAAATTATAATAATATTTCGCTCTTCTTCTCTTCTAATATTTTTTAATTCATCTTTAATTTCTTGAATTTCTAGGCTAGTTAAAGGTTTGTTAAATTCGGCAATTTTTACCAACTCATCACCTAAAATGCCATCAAAAAAACTATCATTAATTTTTTCAATGCCATATTTTTCAAAAATAATTTCATGCAGGGCAAAACGAGTTTGAAAATCGTAATTATTGACACGAAAATGCAAAATATCTGGGGTTTTTTGACCCTCCACCACACCATTTGCAGAGCTTTGACTTGCCTTAAAATTTGGAGTGATTAGATCGAGTTGCGCTTGGTTATTTTGTTTTATTTTTGAAAGCCTTTTGATAGTGGTTTGGATTGCTCCTTTGTTGCAATCAACACCAATATATCGGCGATTTAGTTTTTCAGCAACCGCTAAAGTGGTGCCAGAGCCTGCAAAGCAATCAAGGATGATTGAATTTTCGTTAGATGAAGCCTTGATAATTCGCTCAAGAAGTGCTTCTGGTTTTTGAGTGGGGTAGCCTATTTCCTTTATTTGAGTTGCATTTATACCTATATTCCAAACATCATATTCACCTATACCGCCTTTATTTGAATATGTTTTAACTCTCTCGCCTCTTGGATTGATATTCCAATAAAATTTGCCTTTTTCATCTTTTTGATCAAATCTTTCTAATTGTTCTTTGGAATAGGGAATCAAGACCTCATTATAATTAAAAACCCAATTATTAGATTTTGAATAAAAGAAAATTACATCATGCTTTCTATTAAATTGTTTTAAAGAATCGCCACCTCTTGGATAAAACCAAATTATTTCATTTTGAAAGCAATCCTCGCCAAAAACTTCATCTAATAAAAATCTTAAATGATGTGATTTGTGCCAATCGCAATGCAAATAAATTGAACCTTGTTCACTTAAAAGTTGGCGAAGCAAAATTAATCTTTCATACATAAATTGCAAATATTCGTCATTTTTCCACAAATCAGTATATTGCACTTGCTCAAAAAAACTTTGCTCTTCGCCCGTTAGCTTTTTATCAATGCCACGAAGCTCAATTTTTTTAACATAATCGGCTTTAGAATCAAAAGGCGGATCGATATAAATTAAATCAACCTTGCCTCTAAAACCAGAAGTTAAAAGGGTAGAAAGGCATTCTTTATTGTCGCCATGAAATAATAAATTATGCCAATTTTCTTGTAAAATTGCATAATTTAGTTTAGCAATTTCTGTTGTATTTGCAAAATTATTGCCAATTTTTTCAACCAATTGTGCAGGGTAATTTTTTATCACTCCAAGCGGTTTTTTGCCGGCCCAATACAGCATCGGCCTGCCCTGAATTTGTTGTTTAATATTAATTTGTTGTTGGTTTGTCATACATTTAATATCGTTTTAATTATGGAGATAGTTTTATTATGGCAATAAAAACATAGGAGTTTGTTTTTGCCGCAACAGAAATTAACATAACGATGCATTTTTTGTGTAATGCAAGCAAAGAGGTGGGTAAATTTGAGATTATGAGAGTTGATCATGTTTTGGTGTGGTTGAGCCATAATCTAAAAGATTTTTTAGATTATGGCTTAGATTTTGGCAAGTAAACTAGCCTTTTTTTGCTTTAATTTCTTCGGCAATGTGTGCTGGCACAGGTTCGTAGCACTCAAACTCCATGCTATAACTTGCTCTGCCTTGCGATAAAGATCGTAGGTTATTAACATAACCAAACATTGATGAAAGCGGAATTTTGGCAGTAATAACATGAGCAACATCTCGAGCTTCGAGGTTTTGAATTTGCCCGCGTCGAGAATTAATATCGCCGATAACATCGCCCATATAGTCTTCGGGAGTTACAACCTCAACCTTCATTATTGGTTCAAGAATAATGGCACCAGCTCTTTCCATTGCTTCACGAAAAGCAGATCTTGCGGCAATTTCAAAAGCCAATACACTAGAATCGACATCATGATAGGCACCGTCAATTAAACGAGCTTTAAGACGCACCACAGGATAACCAGCTAAAATACCAGTTTCTTTTGCCGATGTTAAACCTTTTTCAACTCCGGGGATATATTCTTTTGGCACTCTACCGCCAACAATTTCGCTTTCAAAAATAAAGTTTTCTTTGTTATCGGCTGGAAGTGGCTCAAAAATAATTTTAACTTTGGCAAATTGACCAGCGCCACCAGATTGCTTTTTATGAGTGTAATCTATTTCGGTTTGTTTAGTGATGGCTTCGCGGTAAGCAACTTTTGGCTGACCAATATTTGCATCAACTTTAAATTCGCGTTTCATACGATCTACAATAATTTCGAGATGCAACTCACCCATGCCTTTTAAAATTGTTTGACCTGATTCTTTATCAGATTCAATGCGAAGAGAAGGATCTTCAGAAGCTAATCTTGATAAGGCCATACCCATTTTTTCTTGATCTGCAGTTGATTTTGGCTCAACCGAAACTTCAATTACAGGTTCAGGAAATATCATTCTTTCTAAAATGATATTGTTATCTGGTTCAACCAAAGTATCGCCAGTAGTGGTATTTTTTAAACCCGCCAAAGCAACAATATCGCCAGCAAAAGCCTCTTTTATATCTTCACGATTATTGGCATGCATAAGCAATATACGCCCGATTCTTTCTTTGTTGTTGTTTTTGGTAGTATTTATAACACCTGTGCCACCTGTGAGTGTTCCTGCATAAATACGCACAAAAGTAAGAGAACCAACAAAAGGATCGGTCATGATTTTAAAGGCCAAACCTGCAAATTTTTGATTATCGCAATTAATAACGATTGGTTGCTCATCTTTTAAATTAATAGCAGGAATTTCTTTGATATCACTTGGGCTTGGTAAATAATCGATTACAGCATCAAGCAGAGTTTGTACACCTTTATTTTTAAAAGCAGTGCCATTAATAACAGGCACAAAAGCACCAGAGATAGTTGCCTTTCTGATGCATTTTTTTAAATCTTCCTCGGTAATTTCTTTGCCATTAAGATAGTTGTCCATTAGAAGATCGTCTTGCTCTACCGCCGCCTCAACTAATTGTTCGCGATATTGTTTAGCTTTTTCTTGTAAATCTTGCGGAATTTCTTCATAAGTGTAATTGGCACCCATAGTTTCGTCTTTCCAAACTACGGCTTTCATTTTAATAAGATCGATTAAACCACCATAATTTTCGGCTTCATTTATTGGCAATTGAATAGGTATTGGCCTAGCTCCAAGCCTAGTTTTCATCATGTCGACACAACGATAAAAATTAGCACCGACTCTATCCATTTTGTTGACAAAACAAATTCTTGGCACCTTATATTTATTGGCTTGTCTCCATACAGTTTCAGATTGTGGCTCAACACCAGCAACCGAATCAAACACTGCAACGGCACCATCAAGAACTCTTAATGATCTTTCAACTTCAATAGTAAAATCAACGTGACCGGGAGTATCGATGATGTTAATACGATGATCTTTCCAAAAACAAGTGGTAGCAGCAGAAGTGATTGTTATGCCTCTTTCTTGCTCTTGCTCCATCCAATCCATAGTGGCGGCGCCATCGTGTACTTCGCCAATTTTGTGAGATTTTCCTGTGTAAAATAAGATTCTTTCAGTAGTAGTGGTTTTGCCAGCATCGATATGAGCCATAATGCCAATATTACGATATTTTTCGATTTCAATTTGACGAGCCATGATTTTGGTAGAGATTAAATTATTTAAGTTAAATGATATTGTTACCGTTTTAACTTTTAAATAATAAAGATTTGATTTAAAAGTTAAAAATGATATTAAACGAAAAATATCGTTTAGTAAAAAATATTGCAACAATTTTAATTAAAAAAATCTTAGTTATCAAGATTTTTTTATGACTTTTTCTTGAAATATTAAATTTTCAATAATGTTTGCAATTTTTGTAAAATGATATACATTGCAAGCCCAGAAAAAACTCCCAATAATAAATCGGTAGCAATTGTTAAAAATACCACCACTAAAATAACCAATAAAGACCCCTTCCATTTTACATACATTTGTTTAATAAGGGAAAAATTAATTAAATTAACACCAATCATGATTAAAATTGCCGCCAAAACACATAGCGGTATAAAGTTAATAAAACTAGTAAAAAACAATACAAAAATTAATAAAAATAATCCGTGAAAAAAATTAGACCAAGAGTTGGTTGCCCCATATTTGATGTTGGCAGAAGATCTTACAATTTCGGTAATCATTGGCAATCCTCCAATTAAACCACAAACAAGATTTCCACAACCTATGGCTTTAAGATCTTGTTGTAAATTAGTGTTTCTTTTTTGTGGATCGAGCTTATCAACTGCAATAGCAGATAAAACTGTTTCAATGCTAGCAACAAAATAAATGGCAAAAACTGAAATAAAAAAATTAAAACTAAATAATTGTGCAAAGTTTGGTAAAGAAAAAGCAGATAAAAAAGAATAAGGGATATTTATAAATAAAGATTTAGCGGGACTAGCAAAACTATTGACTAAATAATGATTTTGGTTATTGATATCTAAAAAAAATGCCAATACAGAAAACAATAAAATTGCTAACAAATAAATAGGTATTTTGCTTAACAACTTGTGTTTAATTTTTTTATGCCACAAAATAATAAAAGTAACCACCGCAACACTAATAGCAAAAACTTCAAGTTTCATACCTAAAAAAGCTTTTGGTAAGTCTAAAATAAGTTGCACTAAATTGTGTTTCGGAGGTTGGTAAGCAAAAATAATGAATGCTTGTTTAATGATGATGATAGCGCCAATTGCTGCCATCATGCCCCGAATAACTTCTTCAGGAAATTTTCGCATTAAATTTGGTAATTTAGTAAAACCAGTGATAATTTGCAAAATCGCAGCCACCATAATTGCCGCTAAAGTTGATTTATAACCAAGAGAAACATCGCCATTTCCTAATCTTTCGACACAATCAAGCACAATCACAATCATGCCAGCAGCAGGGCCATTTATGGCTAAAAAAGAGCCACTAATTCTTGAAACCAACAAACCGCCAATAATGGCAGTGATGATACCAGTTAAAATCGGAAAATTTGAAGCATTCGCTATTGCCAAACATAGCGGTAGAGCAATTAAAGAAACCGAAAAACCAGAAACAGCATTTTGTTTGAAATTATTAATATTAAACATATTGATGAAAAAAATTAATTATTTGATTAATAAAAATACTCATATAAATTGCCAAACTGATTGCTATAACAATTGCAATTCTCATGGTAAAAGGCACAATTTTATTTTGCAAATTAAGTTTAGTTGGATTTTTATTAAAAAAACCAGCTTTGACAATAGGATAAATGTATAATACATTAATTAAACTGCCAATTAATAAAAAAACTATTGCAGAATAATGATGAGTTTTCCAGTCGGCAAGTAGCATATAATCTTTGCCAAAAGAACCCGGTAATAGCGGAAAACCAATAATAGAGGCTCCGCAAAAGGCAACACAAGCAATCAGATATTTAACATTAGGAGCAAGTTTGCCAGCATCTGTGGTTGAATGCACACCATAAACAGTGGCAAAAATACCTGCTATGTAAAATAAAACAATTTTACATAGCGAATGTGAGATAATATGTAATGTTCCGGCAGTAATTGATAAAGGGGTTGCCAATATAAAAGAAGACATAATATAAGATAACTGACTCACCGTTGAATAAGCAAACCTTCTTTTTAGAACCGTTGTTTTTAATGCTCGATAGGCGGCGTAAACAGCAGTTAAACCGCATAAATAAAAAATCCAACCGCCAGTAAAAAAATGATCGTTAAGTTTTTGTATATAATTGACTCCGAAAATATAAACTATAACTTTTAAAATAACAATTGAAGCAGATTTTACCGCGGCCACAGAATGCAATAAGCCACTTACAGGAACTGGTGCTATTGTTGATTTTATTAGCCAACGATGAAAAGGAATGATGCAATTTTTTGATAAACCAAAAACCAATAAAAATAAAATTAATCCTGAAATTATATTGTTATCAAGCGATGCTAGAAAATTATTTTTAACAAAATCAAGATTGCCAGTGTAATGATAAATTAGATAAAAAGCAGGCACCATAAAAACTAAATCAGAACCAAGATGGGTGAATAAATATAAATTTTTGGCTTTGACAGTTTCTTTGTTTTTGAATAAAATAATTAATGGAGCAGTAAATAAAGTAAGTAAAGTGGTAAAAATAAAAGTGGTGATTAGATCGCCAGCATAGCAAATGCCAAATACAGCAAAAATAGATAAAGAGAGATAGCGAAAAAAACTAGTTATTTGTTGTTTATGAATGTTAATAGTAGCATAAGAATAGGAGTAGAGATTAGTAATAAACCACACGATATTAACTAAAATACCAAAAAAATAAGCATAAATATCACACATAAATTTTAGTTTGATAAAACCAAAATCAATAACATAAATTCTAGCATCAATTACCAGATTATAACTCAAAAAAAAGCTAAAACTAGCAATAAAAAGAATAAAAAATAAATAGATTTTATGGTGATTTTTTGCGAGATTGCTACTAAATATTTCAATTAAAGGCAAAAATATTAGCAATGCTAGGGTTGAATGCATGATGAGAAAATTTTTTTGGTGTTAAAATTACTTGTTTTAGCAAAAATAATATAGTAAAATTCTATTAAATCAAGCAAAATTTCAAAACATTATTTTTTATTAACATATCAATAAAGTTATTTATGTATTTAAAGATAGAAAATGGTATTAGAATGTCAAAAATCATAGTATTGTTTTATTAATAAAAACAGAATTATAAATGTGATTGGGCATAACAATTTAAATGCTTCATATCAAA
>JBILTH010000193.1:0-3142 GCA_044371635.1 Rickettsiales bacterium | reverse complement strand
CTGTCACCAATTTAATAAAAACTTCAATTGGTGAGAGATTTTTTAATTCATTAATTGGTTCAAGTGTTAATGATTCATTGTTTGAACTCAATACAATTGGAATTTCCATTTTATTAGAAGATGAAATTAAAACACTTCTTAATAATTTTGAACCGAGAATAAAACTTAAGGAAATCTTGATTGAAGACGACCCAGATTTAAATGAAATAAATGTAAATATTGTCTATGATATTGTTGGTGAAGGGTTCCCGAGACAAAATATAGAGTTCATATTACAACCAACTAGACTATAATGGCAATAAATCAATTTACTAATCTAGATTTTGAGGATATTAGATCCCAAATAAAAGATTATTTAAGAACAAATACAGATTTTACGGACTTTGATTACGAAGGTTCTAATTTCTCTATATTAATTGATATACTTGCCTATAATTCATATATAACTGCCTATAACACCAATATGGCAGTTAATGAATCCTTTTTGGATAGTGCCACATTAAGAGAGAATGTGGTATCTCTTGCCAGAAATATTGGTTACGTTCCTAGATCTAAAAGAGCATCTAGGGCAAAAATAAGTTTTAGTGTAGATACTGAGGGGTTTTTAGACGTAAAATCAGTTACTTTAAAATCTGGTGTTGTTTCTTTGGGTAATTTAGAATCAGGAAACTTTGTATTTTCTATTCCCGAAGACATTACAGTTCCAGTTGACAACCAAGGAATTGCAAGATTTGATAATATATCAATCTATGAAGGTAGATTTTTAACAAAAAGTTTTGTAGTTGATAATAATCAACCAAATCAAAGATTTATCATTCCAAACTCTGGAGTAGACTCAGAATTAATAAGAGTTTTTGTATCAGATACAACAAATGAAGAGTATATAAAATTTGATAATATATTAAATATAAATAAAAATTCTAAAATTTTCTTATTACAAGAGATTGAAGACGAAAAATATGAAGTTATATTTGGTGATAATATATTTGGGAAAAAACCAATATCAGGAAGTTCTGTTTATGTAAGTTATATTATTACTAATGGAAAGCAGGCAAATGGATCTGCCAATTTTACATTTAGTGGAATTTTAGTTGATAATAATAGTAATGCAATTACAAATGGTATATCATTAATTACAACAAATGTTCCATCTGAAAATGGGGATGACATTGAAAAAATAGATTCCATCAAATATATTGCCCCTAGAGTATACTCATCTCAGTTTAGAGCAGTTACTGCAAATGATTATAAAGGATTGATTCCATCAATATTTCCAAATGTAGAATCAGTTACTGCTTATGGTGGAGATGAATTGGATCCACCAGAATATGGAAAAGTTTTTATATCAATAAAACCAAGAAATGGTAAATTTATTTCTAAAATTACTAAAGAAGAGATTAAAAGTAAATTGAAACAATACACAATTGCTGGTATTAAACCAGAAATTGTTGATCTTAAATATCTTTTTGTTGAAATTAATACTAGTGTTTATTATGATAGAAGTGCTATTTCCGAGATTGAGAACCTCAGAAAGAAAGTGATAGAAACGATCACACAATATGGAACTTCATATGATTTAAATAATTTTGGAGGAAGATTTAAATATAGTAAATTGAATTCATTAATTGATAATGTAAGTACTTCTATAACTTCTAACATTACAAAAGTAAAAATAAGAAGAGATCTTCAACCCGAATTCAATAAATTTGCAACATACGAATTATGTTTTGGTAATGCATTCCATATAAAAAGAAATAATTTATTAGATAATCGTGGTTATAATATTAAATCAACTGGTTTTACTATTTTAAATGTTGATGGAACTGTTTATTTAAGTGATGTTCCTATTGATGACAAAAAAGGAACTATTTTCTTCTTTATACTAAAAGATAATTTACCCTTTATCATAAAGAATAATGCTGGAGTGGTTGATTATAAAAAAGGAGAAATTCGTTTAGATGTTGTAAATATCACTTCAACAGTATTGTCTAATGGAATTGAAGTTCAGGCAATTCCTGAATCAAATGACGTGATTGCTTTGAAAGATATATATTTAGATCTAAGTATTAATAATTTAGTTGTTAATATGGTTGAAGATAAGATTACTTCTGGTGAGAATACTTCGGCAACAGAGTACATAGTAACATCAAGTTATTCAAACGGAGCTTATATTAGATAAAATGGCAGAAATTAAGAGAGTTAAAATTCAAAATATTATTGAATCCCAGATTCCAGAATTTTTAAACACAGAATCACCACTTTTTAAGGGATTTTTAGAAAGATACTATATTTCCCAAGAACATCCAACTGGGATATCAGATTTAGGTGTTAATGTAAATTACCTAAAAGACATTTCTTCCTACGATAATGAGACTTTCTTTTCTGCGTTTTATCCAAGTGTTTTAACCGAAAAGGTTTTAGCATTTGATGATGTTATAAATGTATCTCATACAATTGGATTTCCGAGTAAATATGGATTATTAAAAATTGACGATGAAATTATTTTTTACACTGAAAAAACAGCAACAAGTTTTACTGGTTGCTTTAGGGGATTTTCTGGAATTTATGATATAAGAAAGACACTTTCTTCTGATACTATTAATTTTTCTAAGACATCAGCAGAAGCACATATTTCTACTTTTGAAATTTCAACAATAACAAAATCAAACGAGAAGTGGAGGGTTTTTCTAGTAGATCCTTCTGCATTATCTATAAATGAGGTAGTTTACTTCCAAGATTCTTCATATTCAACACCAAATGCAAATCCATTAGTTCCTAGAGGAATTCAAGCAAAAGTAACTAATGTATTTTCGCAACAATTAATAGAAGTAGAAGCAGTAGGTGATATTTTAGGAAAAACAAAATTAATGAAAAACGTTGAGGTCAAGAACCTCAACTTGGTTTTTTATGAGGAACTATTTAAAAAATTTAAAGCACAATTTTTACCTGGATTTGACAATAGAAACTTTGTTCCAGAAGTAAAGATAAAAAATATATTGTCTAGAGCAATTGATTTTTATACAACAAAGGGAACAGATACATCGTTTAAAGTACTTTTTAGTGCAATATTTGGAAAAGAAATATCTTTAATAAAACCACAAGAGTATCTACTTCGTCCTTCTGATAATAACTATTTTGTTAC
>JBILTH010000018.1:0-11074 GCA_044371635.1 Rickettsiales bacterium | reverse complement strand
TATCAAGCCAAGTTTTTATTGAGGTAGAAGTGATATCTATAATAACAAACATTGAGCCACTAATTTGATATTGTGCTTGCAATAAATAGCGACCATCGGTAAAAAAGTAATTTTTTTCTTTGCCAAAAATAACTGTAGCATTTGAGCCAGTAAAACCAGTTATATGCTTGATAAATTGTTGCTTTTGCGGTAGGTATTCGCTAAAAAATTGATTGGTGTTTTTAATGACCAAAAAATCAATTTTTTTATCGGATAAAAATTGTTGTATATCAAAAATATTGAGCATTTATCTTTTAAACATGTTAAGCATTTTGTGGGTTACTAAAAAACCTCCAAAAATATTGATTGCCGAAATTACGATGGCAAAAAAACTAATAACAGCAATTGAATTTATTTCTTTGCAATTGCCTAAGGCAATCATTGCTCCAATAATAATTACCCCAGAAATAGCATTAGTAACCGACATAAGGGCGGTATGTAAGGCGGGAGTTACTTTCCAAACAACGAAATAGCCAATAAAACAAGAAAGTATAAATAAAGAAAAAGAAAAAATAAAAGCACTTTGCCCATATTGAGACGACATAGATTCAAGAGCAATAACTTTTGAAATTAGAAGATCGGAATTTTTTTTGATAGAATCGGTAAGTGAGATGATATCTTGGATCGAAGTTTGCGACATAAAAAATTGAATTTTAATAAATGAAATTTGATACTATCATTTCATTTTATAAAAATATTTTTTTTTGTCAAATAAAATTATTTTGTGTTAAGTTGTTAAGTTAAATTGATAAATTTCCTGTGAAATTTCTTTAGCAATTTTTTGTATCTCTTTAAGTTTATCGCCTTCAACCATAATTCTGATTAGATTTTCAGTACCAGATTTTCTCACCAATATTCTTCCTTGATTGCCAAGTTTTTTTTGTTGTAAATGAATAAAATTTTGTATATTTTCTTGTAAAAGAGGATTATTTTTGCCAGTAAAAACAATATTTTCTAATATTTGTGGATTTGGAATAAAAATATTAGCAAGTTGATGCATTTTTTGCTTGCTGGTAATTAAAGCCGAAAGCACTTGCAAGCTAGCCAATAAACCATCGCCAGTAGTTGAATAGTTGGATAAAATTAAATGACCAGATTGTTCTCCTCCAAAATTATAGCCATATTTTTGCATAGCTTCTAATATGTATCGATCGCCAATGTTGGTGCGAATAATGTTGATACCAATATAATTGAGATAGTTTTCAAGAGCCAAGTTTGACATTTGAGTGATAGCAACGGTATCTTGTTTTAATTTACCTTCATTGTGTAATTTTTCGGCAATTATGGCAATTAGTTTATCGCCTTCAACAATATTTCCTAGATCGTCAACAATTAGTAATCTGTCGGCATCGCCATCAAGAGCAATGCCGATATCGGCTTTTTCTGTTAAAACTTTTTCTTGTAAAGCTTGTGGTTTAGTAGAACCGCAATTATTATTAATGTTAAAACCATCTGGTGTGGTGCCTATTTCAAGCACATTTGCCCCAAGCTCTCTAAGAACGGTAGGAGCTATGTTATAACAGGCTCCGTTGGCACAATCAATAATAATTTTTAAACCAGTTAGGCTTTGCTGTTTAGGAAAAGAATTTTTTACAAATTCAATGTATCTACCTTTAGCATCGTCGATTCTTTTTACTTTGCCTAAATTAATAGGCGGGGCTAAATGTTGATTAAGATCTTGTAAAATTAATTTTTCGATTTCGTGTTCGGTTTGATCGTTTAATTTATTGCCGTTGTGATGAAAAATTTTAATGCCGTTATCTTGGTAAGGGTTATGAGAAGCAGAAATCATAATGCCAGCATCGGCTCGAAGTGATTTGGTAAGCATGGCCACCGCAGGAGTTGGCACTGGCCCTACTAAAAACACATCTAAACCTACAGAAACTAATCCAGAAGTGAGAGCTTGTTCTATCATATAGCCAGATAATCTGGTATCTTTACCAATTACTACTTTTGATTTTTGTTGATTAGAAGTAAATTTAATACCAACCGCCATGCCAATTTTTAAGATAATATCAGGAGTGATAGGAAAGCTATTAGCAACACCTCGAATACCATCGGTGCCAAAAAATTTTTTTGTCATATTAATTTAAGTTTTCGAGATAACGATTATTATTGAGTAAGTGATTTTTTTCTTCTAACATTAGGTTGCGATCAATTTTTGGATTACTAGGATGTATCATGATTTCGATATTTTGATGTTTGGTGGTTTTTAAAAATTTAGTAATTAATTGTTGAGAAATTTTGCCAGTGTAAAGGATGCTAAAAAAATAAACCTGCCCAAATTTTTGAGTATTGTTAAAGAAATTTAAAAAGCATAAAATAAACCATTTTATTATAGCACCGTCAAACAAGAAAGATTTTTGGTAATTTAATTTTATTGTGTGAAAAATATTTTCGTTGATAATTCTTAAATAATTAATTTTATGTTCTAAAACTTTTTTCTGCACTAAACTAAATATTGCAGGAATGCAATGAATATGCCGATGGCTATCAAGATGAGTTAATTTAATTTTGTGATAATTGCAAAGATCGATCTGGGCTTGTAATTCGAGTAAAACCTCTTGTTGTAGTTGTTTTTTCTTAAAAATACTTAATAGCAACAATTTAAGAAAGCCGTTTTTAAAGCGATTATTGTGGTTAACTAATAACGAATTTGGTTGATGTTTTGCAGAAGCAAAACCAGTGGTTAAATTAAAATGTAAGCCTATGTTGAGATTAGGATTTTCTTGGGCAATTTTTACTGCTGAATCAAAATATTGACAACCGCAAATTAAACTAGCAGAATGCAGTTTTTGTTGTAAAAACATTTGCAACACAGCAAAATTAACTCCGGGGCTTAAACCAAAATCATCGGCATTGATTCTAAGTTGCATTTTTTTTACCAGAAATTATTTTGGCAAAATAAAGCGGCCTTCCTTTTGATTCGATGTGTATTCGACCGATATATTCGCCGATGATGGCTAAAATCATGAATTGCAAGCTTGATAAAAACACAATTAAGCAAATAGTGGTGGCATAGCCACTGATGTTTTTATTAGAAGTGAAATGTTCATATATTGTATAAAAGCCAAATAATGCCGATAAAATAGCGCAAATAATGCTAAAAATAATTGAAATTCTTAAAGGTTTGATAGAAAATTGCAAAATTGCATTAATTGCTAAAGAAAAAGATTTGGATAAATTATAATGAGTGTTTCCGCTAAATCTTTTTGGGGCTTCAAAAGTTATTTCAGCATAATTATTGATACCAAGCCAGTTTAACATGCCACGAAACATGCGAGAATCTTCTCTCATATTTTTTAAAGTTTCAACATATTTGCGGTTTATAAGGCGAAAATCTGGAGTGGAAGCAGGAATATGAGTATCGGATAAAAAATTGATAATTTTATAAAAACATTTGACAATTAATGAGCGAAACCAACTTTTTTCTTGATTGTTGCTGATTTTAGTAAGAACTACACTATAACCTGCTAGCCATTTTTCAATTATTTGTGGCACAATTTCTGGAGGATGTTGTAAATCGGCATCCATAAATAAAACCGCATCACCTTTGGCATAATCCATACCTGCAGTCATGGCAATTTCATGGCCGAAATTTCTGGCTAGATTAATGATGGTTATTTTTGAATCTTGATTAGCTAGATCAATGAGAATAGGCAATGTATTATCGGAACTGCCGTCGTTGACAAAAATTAATTCGTAATTGATGTTGATAATGGGGTTAAGATTTAACAATAATCGTTTATATAATTCTAAAACATTGCCTTGTTCGTTGTAGGCAGAAATAACAATGCTTAACATTTTTGGGCTAGAATTATTATTAGATGTTTCTTGCAAAAATAAACTGTGTTGCATTTTGTTAGTTAAGATTTGTGGTTTTTTTATACACAAAATTTTTATGTAAAAAATAAACTGCAATGGTTAAAAGTATAATACATAATAATTGAGCAAAAAATTTATTGCAATGAAAAATATTTATAAAAAACCACAAAAGCCAAAAATTATTCAAAAGATAAAACAAATAAACTAAATTCACTTTACAATATTCAAATAGCCAATTGTGTTTTGTTTTGAAGACAAAAATTTTAAAACTGATAAAAGAATTAATTACCGAAAGAAAATGGCTAATAGTTAAAATAATTAAGTAATGAAAGTGGTTTTGTAAAAAAATTTGCAATAAACAAAATAATAAGTAGCCAAAAACAGTGTTGTAGCCCCCAACTATTAAAAAAAGTAATTTTTGTTGCTGGTTGATGTTGAGTTTTTGCCAAAAATGATTTACTAAATTATTAATTTTCAATTGGTATAATTTCATATAAACATTTATCTCTTTCTGAGATGCATTGTAATTGATTTAAAACTTGTTGTTGCTGTAAAGTGAGTTTTTGATAATTTTCGCTATCAATGATTAAAAATTTTAAATTAAAGTCGTTTTGAGAAGCTATTGATAAAATATCATCTGCTTGAATAATTTTCATTTTATCTTTGCTAAACCAGTAAAGACCAAAAATTTTTCTAGTGTTATTAAGTAGAGCATAAAGTTTAAAATGATTAAGATCGGTAATTTGTAAAATTGGCTCGGTAAGAAAAATTTCGTGATTGATTTTTTTTGCTAAAAAATTTGGCTTAATATAGTAAAAAGTAATAATTAAAATTAAATGAATTGCAAAAGTAAAGTGAGCTAAATTTAAAGCTAGATTGCTTAATTTTTTTTCTGAAATTATGATGCTTATCAAAATGCAAAATGGCACTAGGGCATAAATTACATAAGTGCCAATCATGTTTTTCATAAAAGTAAGAATAAACATTGGAGCTAAAAAAGAAATTACCAAAAAGCTATATTTTTTTTGTAAAAAATTTTTGACAAAACTAAAATGCTTAATAACAACAAGCCAAACAGGTAAGGTGGTAATAATTAAAAACCCCCAAATAGCTCCAAAAAACACTTTATGAGCATGTCCGTAGCGATCGCCTTGCCAACCAGGATTAATAAAGCGTTGAAAATTTTCTCCTAAAATAAAATATTCTAAAAACCCAGGATAAACTTTTTCGGCTAAAATAAACCATGGTAAAGATAAGCTAACAAAAATAGCACTCCCAACAACTATTGGAAATTTTGTAAAAAACTCTTGCCATCTTTTGGCAATAAAAAGATAAATAAAAATTGCTATACCAGGAAAGGCAATGCCAACAAAACCTTTTGTAAGAATTGCAATCGCAGAGCCTATAAAAAAACAATAACCGTAAAAATTTTTAGGTTTATTACTGTTAATTTGCAACCAAAAAGAACAAGAGATTATTGTCATGCCAAGCAACAAAAAACTTTCTGTCATGACACTAGGAATTATATAGCAAATTAATGTACAAGAAATAGTTAAAACACTAAATATAGCAACTTCGCGATTGTAAATTTTGCTGGTTGCTTTAGCAACAAAAATTAGAGTTAAGATTAGGGCTAATAAATGTGGTAATCTGCCAGCAAATTCGGTAAAGCCTAAACATTCAAAAGAAACAGCGGAGACCCAAAAAGCTAATGGTGGTTTGCCAAAAAATGGTTCATTTGGTGAAAAAAAAGGCATCAAATAGTTATTGTTAAGTGCCATTCGCATAGAAATTGAAGCATATCTAATTTCGGAGATCCAGTAAAAATCGTAGCAAGCAATCAAAATAAATTTACTCACTAAAATTAAAAATAACAGCCAAATTATTTTTTTTTGGTTGTTTAATTTTTTGTATTCTGTAAGCATGTTTTTGGCAATATAAATTTTATTTGACATGATAAAAAATATTATGCAAAGCTAATAAATAACCAAATTCTTGACAACCTGTAATGCTAGAATTTACAACTTTACTAACGAAAGAATGATGCCTAAATTTTTCGCGTTGATAAATATTAGATAAATGTACTTCTATTTTATAGCCAGTGAATATTTCAAGAGCATCGGCAATGGCAACAGAAGTATGAGTGTAGCCTGCAGGGTTGATAACAATTGCTTGTGCTTTGATGTTAATTGCTTTTTGTATTTGCTCTATTATTTCGCCTTCATGATTAGATTGAAAAAAATCGAGATCGATATTGAGTTGATTGGCTAAATTAAAGCATTGTTGCTTGATTTTATCTAAACTATTTTCGCCATAAATTGCAGTGTTTCGAAAGTGTAACAAATTAAGATTTGGACCATTGATAATAAAGGTTTTTATCATGTTTTTTGGTGATGGTTATTGATTTTTAAAAAAATAAAAGCGGTAATAAAAATTGAAAAAAAGTAGGTAATGCCAATTATTGCCAAAGTAAGCCAAGGTTTAATGATTAAACCAATAATGATGGAGCCAATAATTACCAAGGTAAGAGGGATGTTTTTATTTTTAATAGGAATTTTTTTAATAGAAATTGTAGGCACTTTACTTGCCATAAGCGCAGCAATAAACATTATATAGCAAATAACTAACATTTGATTGCAATAAAAACCTTCGCCAAACTCAAAAAGCAAAACCATAGGAAGTGTAGATAGGGCGGCGCCAACAGGGGAGGGGATGCCTTTAAAAAAATATTTTTCTAAAATAGGATTGATAGCTTCTTTAGTGCTATCAACATTAAACCGAGCTAGCCTGATGGCGGTGCAAACTCCAAAAAACAACACCATTGCCCAATCTAGACCATATATTTCGCCATAAGAATTAAGCCAAAAATAAATAATAAAACTAGGAACGATGCCAAAATTAACAAAATCAACTAACGAATCAAGCTGAGCACCAAAATCGGAAGTAGAATTAAAAAATCGGGCTAGTCTGCCATCAACACCATCAAGCACTCCTGCAATAATAAGCAAACTTACCGCAGTTAAATATTGACCTGCAAACGAAAAACGAATGGCAGTGAGTGCCAAACAAAGTGCAGTTAGAGTTACTATATTTGGCAATAAACGAAACAAGGGTGAAAAGCTTTTTTGAGTGGATTTTTTGCTTTTTTTCATATGTAATTTAAACTTTACTTTCAAAAAAAATATTGGTATTATTTATGTGGGCTACATAAAATATTATTGCCTAACAAATTATATTGCAATTAAAATTTAATTTTATCTTTCCATGTCTTATCAAAAACTGGCAAATTGCCTTCGTTTTTTAGCTATCGATGCTGTTGAAAAAGCTAATTCTGGGCATCCGGGTATGCCAATGGGTATGGCTGATGTTGCCACTGTTTTGTTTGCCGATGTGTTAAAATTTTATCCTTCTCAACCAAAATGGTTAAATCGCGATCGCTTTGTGCTTTCGGCAGGTCATGGCTCAATGTTGCTTTATGGCTTGCTTTATTTATGCGGTTATCAAGATGTTTGTTTGTCTGATTTACAAAATTTTCGTCAACTTCATAGCAAATGTGCAGGTCACCCCGAATTTGGTGAGCTTGCTGGCATCGAAACTACCACAGGGCCTTTGGGGCAGGGGGTTGCTACTGCTGTTGGTATGGCAATTGCTCAAAAAATTTTGCAACAAAAATTTAGTGCAGAATTGCCAGAATTTAGCGATTTATTTCAACATAAAATTTATGTTTTAGTAGGCGATGGCTGTTTAATGGAAGGTGTGGCTTTAGAAGCTCTTTCTTTGGCAGGGCATTTAGGGCTTAATAATTTAGTGGTGCTGTGGGATAATAACTCTATTTCAATTGATGGCAAAACCACTTTAGCAGTTTCTGAAAATATTCATCTTAAAATGCAGGCAATGGGCTTTTTAACTCATAGTGCTAACGGTCATGATTTTACCGAAATAAAACAAGCTTTTGCAAAAACCACTGCTAGCACTTTGCCAGTTTTTTTAGATTTTAAAACCATTATTGGCTATGGTGCCAACCAAAAAGCAGGCACACAACATGCTCACGGTTCGCCTCTTGGGGCGGTTGAAGTGGCAAATGCTCGCAAAAATTTAGATTGGCAGTTTGAGCCTTTTGAAATTCCTGACGATTTGCAACAACAATGGCGGCAAATTGGGCAAAAAAACTCCGATCACTATCAAAAATGGCAAGAAAAATATCAACAACTGCCAGAAAAAACCAAACAAGAAATTGATTTTTTACTTCACAAAAAATTTCCTTGTGATTTTTGGCAAAAATTTGCAAATTACCAACAACAAACCAAACAAACAGAGCCTCAAGCCACTCGCAAATCTTCTTGGCAAGTGCTTGATTTTTTAACCGCTCACTTGCCAAATTTATTAGCAGGTTCTGCCGATTTAACCGAATCGGTTCTTACTAAAACTACTCATAGCAAATCAATTAAGCCAACAGATTTTACAGGCAACTATTTGCATTATGGAGTAAGAGAGCATGCCATGGCGGCCGTTATGAATGGTTTAGCTTTGCATTCAAATTTTATTCCTTATGCTGGCACTTTCTTGGTTTTTGCCGATTATTGCAAGCCCGCCATTAGGCTTTCTGCTCTCATGAAACAGCAAGTTTTTTATATTTTAACTCACGATTCTATAGGTTTAGGCGAAGATGGCCCAACTCATCAACCAATCGAACAGTTAGCAATGTTGCGATCTATCCCTAATTTACTAGTATTTAGGCCTTGCGATTTAGCCGAAACCATTGCCAGCTATGAACTTGCTTTAAAGGCCACAGATAGCCCTTCTGCTTTTATTTTATCTAGGCAAAATTTGCCTGCTATTGCCAAAGAGAATCAAAACTATCAGCAAGGTGCTTATGTGGTTGCCAAAAATACATCAAATTCTCAAAGCAAGCAAGTGCTTATTTTTGCTTCCGGATCAGAAGTGCAGATTGCCATGACAGTTTTTGAAGCTTTAAAACAACGAAATATTGCTTGTAAAGTTGTTTCGGTGCTGTGTTTTGAGTTGTTTAAAAAACAAAACGAGAAATATCAACAACAAATTTTATTAAATCATCAAGCACAAGTTCTTCGAGTGGCAATTGAAGCGGGAAGTTCTTTTGGTTGGCATCAATTTATTGGTATTGACGGCATTTTTGTAGGTATCGATAGCTTTGGAGCTTCGGCAAAAGCATCTGATTTATTTACATATTTTAACATTACCGCCACTTCTACTTTACAACAAATTTTAGCAAAATTATAATTTATGAAAATTTTTAATTTAATTAATAAAATAGGTTCTTATACTATTTTAAATATTGCAAAACTTGGTGAAATAATTTTATTTGCAGGTAAATCTTTATGGCATTGCTTCAAACCGCCTTTTTATCCTAGTTTAATTGCTAAACAAATTTTGCAAATTGGCTATTTTTCGTTGCCTGTGGTGGGGCTTACCGCTATTTTTTCGGGGGCGGTGCTTGCTTTGCAAAGCTATTCTGGTTTTTCGAGGTTTAATGCCGAAAGCACAATTGCCACTGTGGTGGTGCTTTCTATTACACGTGAATTAGGGCCAGTGCTAGCAGGGCTGATGGTTGCAGGCAGGGTTTCGGCATCGATAGCGGCCGAAATTGGCACTATGAAAGTAACCGAGCAAATTGATGCCTTAAAAACACTTTCTACTAATCCGTTTTCTTATCTTATTGCTCCTAGAATTTTAGCATCTATAATCATGATGCCTTTTTTGGTTTTGATTGCCGATATTATTGGAGTTTTGGGCGGTTATTTAGTGAGTGTGCATAATTTACATTTTTCACCAAATGCTTATTTAGCCAACACTTTTAAATATCTCGAGCCTATTGATGTGGTTTCTGGTTTAGTAAAGGCTGCTTTTTTTGGCTTGATTATTGCTATTATGGGCTGTTTTTTTGGCTACAACTCAAACCGAGGGGCAGAAGGAGTGGGCTTTGCCACTACTAATGCTGTGGTTTCGGCTTCTATTTTTATTTTGCTTTTTAATTACATCATTACTGGTTGGTTTTTTGCTTAACTTTATTTTTTAGTTTATGATAAACAAAATTGTCATCGAAAATTTTCGTTGTTTTAAAAGATTTCAACTAAGTAGCTTAAAGCAGTTAAACATTATTGTCGGCGATAACAACTCTGGCAAAACTGCTTTTTTAGAGGCTGTTTCTATTGCTTGCAAGCCAACATTAAAACATTTATTTTGGCTGGTGCAACAACGAATCGAAAACCCCGATTCTATCACCAGTATACAAGAAGAGCTTGATTTTTTATTTAACACTGTTAACGAAAAAGCGAAAATAGAAGTTGAAAATGAAGCTGGCGAATTTTTTATTGATGTTGCAAAAAATATCGAAGTTGATTCGCAAAAATCTTTCTCTCTATATGCATCTAAAAAAGAATGTTTCGCTGTCGATATACATTCTGGAGTGCAATTCTCAGAAAAAGAGATATGTGAAGAAAGGCAATTTATTTACAATGAAAAATTATCAAGCAAAGATTTTTCTCAATTAAATGCCGAAATTAAAAGCAAAAAATCCCTAAAACCAGAGCAGTTAAATAAAATCGTTGCTTTTCTCGTTGAAGATTACCATCATACAAATATTTTTATTAACTCTATTTATAAGCTTAAAGAAAAGTATTTAATACAACTTTTAATACAACTCGAAACATTAAAATTTGAAGATCGAGCAACTTGGAAAAACGATGCTCTGCCTTTTTTGCAAAAAATTTATCCAGATTTAGTGGGGGTTGAGTTTGGCAGAAATAGTCGAATCATCATCGAAACCGCAACAGGTGCTTTGCCATTAAGCTATATGGGCGATGGTTTTAAAAAATCTTTTTATCTTTTTTTGGCGGTTTATTGTTGTAAAGATGGAGTTTTGATAATTGATGAGCTAGAAATTGGTATTCACTACGAAAATCAACAAGCGGTGTGGCAAATGTTGCTTTCTGCCAGTAAAAAATTTAACACTCAACTGTTTATCAGTACTCACTCTTACGAAATGCTAGAATATTTGCAAAAAGCCATAGAAAATCAATCGCAAGAAGATAAAACACATTGGCAAGAGGAGTTAAGCCTTTTTTCGTTTGTCAAACTAAATAAAACACCATCTTCTTATTATCATGATTATGATTATTTTAGCGAACTTGTTAAATCTAAATGCGAATTGAGATAATTTATGCTAAACACC